>DATJEQ010000359.1:0-3686 GCA_035496495.1 Polyangiaceae bacterium | reverse complement strand
CACGAGCTGCGTCGTGTAGCACTTGGTGGAAGCCACACCGATTTCCGGGCCCGCGTGGGTGTACAGCGCGCTGTTCGCCAGCCGGGGGATCGCGCTGTCGACCACATTCGCTACCGCCAAAATTCGCGCACCAGCTTCTTTCGCTGCTTTTAACGCGGCCAGCGTATCCGCCGTTTCGCCCGATTGGCTGACGCAAACAACAAGATCACTCGCTGAAAAGACGGGCTCACGGTAGCGCACTTCGCTCGCAAGCTCCGTTTGTGAAGGCAACCCGGCGAATTGCTCGATCCAATAGCGCCCCGCAATGGCGGCGTGGTGACTGGTGCCGCAGGCGACGAAATACACCCGCGTGATGGCTTTGGCCGTGGCTTCGTCGATGCCCACTTCAGCGGCCTCAACACTGCCGTCGTCCAAGTGAATGCGGCCGCGCAGCGTGTCTTCCACCGCTTGCGGCTGCTCGAAGATCTCCTTCAGCATGAAATGCTTGAAGCCGCCCTTTTCGGCCTGCATTGCATTCCAGGTGACCCGCTTGGGCGCGCGCTCAATGCGCTTTCCGTCCAATGTTTCGATGCGAATGCCGCTGGTCCTCAGCTCCGCCAGCTCGCCGTCTTCCAGGAAGATCACGTCGCGCGTGTGCTCAAGCAGCGCAGGAATATCGCTGGCACAGAGTGAAGCTCCTTCGGCCAACCCGAGCACCAACGGCGAGGAGTGCTTAGCCACCACGATCAACCCTGGATCACGGGTAGAAGCCACGGCCAACGCGTAGGCACCGCGAATTTCACGCAGGGCGGTTTTCACCGCATCAAAGAGACTTGCAGCGCCTTGATCGAGTGCGCCCTGAATCAAATGCGCCGCGATCTCCGTATCCGTATCGCTGGAGAACACCACGCTCTGCCCTTGCAGGCGTTGTTTCAGCTCCAAGTGATTCTCAATAATGCCGTTGTGCACCACGGCGACGTCCTTCGACACATGCGGGTGCGCATTCTGCTCACTGGGCCGACCATGCGTCGCCCAGCGCGTATGCCCCAAGCCCGTGGTCCCCGGCAGCGGCTTATCCGCCAGCGCCTGATTCAGATTGGCCAGCTTGCCCACGGCTCGAACGATCTGCAGCTTCTGACCGTTGTGCACGGCCAGTCCCGCCGAATCGTACCCGCGGTACTCAAGCCGTCGCAGCCCCTCCAACAGGATCGGCGTCGCCGCCTTGTTGCCCACGTAACCAACAATACCGCACATAGGCGGTCAGCCTAGCCCGACACGCCCCGTAGCTCAACCCAGCTGGCGTCAGATGCGCTCGACGCTCACCTGCTGCGCGAACTGAGCAAGGGCCGTAATATCGCGCTGATCCGACGTGAGCACGGTGCCGCCTGGCTCGGCCATGGCGACGACCAACGCGTCAATTGCCGAGCCTCGTTTCGCAAGCCTGCGCAAGAGTGCTGCCCGCCGTGCGAGGGCTTCAGGAACTTCCTCGACGATATCGCACGTCTTCAGGAATGCATTCGTGAGTGAATCGTGCCCGGCATGGCCCTGCAGACATTCGATCAGCACCGCCGAGGGAACTTTGGGCGGCCACAGCGCGTGATCCCGGAGTTCGATGATCAGCGCCGCCACTTGCCGACTCCGCTCCGACAGGCGGCTGACTCCGCCCGAATCCAGGATAAGACTCACTCAGCCGACCTTGCGCACCGTGCGTGCCGTTGCGCGTTGCCTTATCCGAGCCGCTACGGCGCGAGCCTTGCCGCGCTCGGCAGCAGTCGGCTCACCCACCTTCTTGACCAGATCTTTCAAGTACCGATCCGTATTAGCCAAAAGCTCCCGCCTCCTGACTTCTGCTACCACCGCAACCTGCAGCAGTTCGGATGCATGCAGCCCATGCTGTTTCACGGATTTATACAACGCTTCCGGTAGGTAAACCTGCATCCTCGGCATACGCCTAAGTATACACCCCAGGGGCGATTCCGCAAGTCGACTGCTGCGGCGCGAATCTGGTTTCGCAATAACCGCAGGCAGCAACTCAGTTGTTCAACGCCTCAGCCCCACCGATGATTTCGAGGATTTCCGTCGTGATCGCGGCCTGGCGAACGCGATTGTACTTCAACGTGAGGGCGCCGATCATTTCGCTCGCGTTCTTTGTGGCCGCGTCCATCGCGGTCATGCGCGCGCCCAATTCGGAGGCCATCGATTCGTACAGTGCGCGCAGGATGGAAATCTCGACATACATGGGCACCAAGCGTTCCAGCAGCGCGCTCTGATCCGGTTCGAAGATGAACTCACCGGGTGAACTGGCCAGCTCGCCTTCTGCGCTGCCCATCGGGAACAGGCGCTCTTCCACCACGCGCTGGGTCATGGCGCTCTTGAATTCGTTATAAACGATGCTGATCGAATCGACCTCACCCTTCACAAAGGGGGCCAGCACGGTGCGCGCGACGCGTCGGGCTTGCTCCATGTCCAGGCGTTCCCACACCGAATCGAACACGTGGCAGATGGGGGCGCCGCGACGCTTGAAGTAGTCGCGACCCTTACGACCAATGATAGCCAATTGGATCTGGTTGCCCTGTGCCACGCTCTCGCGCCAGGCCGCCTCCGCTTTCTTGCAGATATTGGTGTTGAAGGCGCCGCACAAGCCGCGATCACTGGTGATCACCAGCAGCAAGCGCGTCTTTTCAGGACGACGCTCAAGCAACGGGTGGTGAAAATCCATCGCCGCGCTTTCGCCATTCTCCGCCGCGTTCACCACCTTGCTCAGTACTTCGATGGTGCTCACCGCGTAGGGTCGCAGCGCGGTGATGCGCTGCTGCGCGCGGTTCAAACGAGCGCCGGCGACCATCTTCATCGCACGCGTGATCTTCTGCGTGGACTTGACGCTGCCAATGCGCTTACGGATGATTTTGAGGTTAGCCAAGAATCCGAATTCCTTATGGATTTATGATAGTCAATGCAGCCCCTGCAGCACCCTCAGCTCGGACTGCTGGCCACGAATTGCTTGCCGAACTCTGTCAATACGGCTTCCAGTCGACCTTTGAATTCGTCACTGATGACCTTCTTGTCGCGGATCTCCTGCCACACCTCGGGGTGCTTGGTGTCAATGAAGCGATACAGCTCGCGCTCGTATTCGCCAATTGAAGAGAGCGGCAGCTTATCAACGAAGCCTTTGACGCCCGCGTAAATGATCACCACTTGCTTCTCGACCGGCAGCGGGACGTATTGACCTTGCTTCAGCAGCTCGGTCAAGCGTTGCCCACGCTCCAGCTGCGCCCGCGTGGCGGCGTCCAAATCGCTAGCGAATTGAGCGAAGGCAGCCATTTCGCGATACTGCGCCAAATCCAAGCGCAGCGTACCCGCCACCCCCTTCATGGCCTTGATCTGGGCGTTGCCACCCACGCGGCTGACGGAAATACCGACGTTGATCGCGGGCCGAATGCCCGAATAGAACAGGTCGCTTTCCAAGAAGATCTGGCCATCCGTAATTGAGATCACGTTGGTGGGAATGTAGGCAGAAACGTCACCGGCCTGGGTTTCAATGATCGGCAGAGCGGTGAGTGAGCCACCCGAGTGAGGATCTTTCTGGAGCTCGAGCTCCGCCTTATCGGGCCGGGCCGAGAGCACGGTGTGCGCCTCCTCTTTGCCCTCGCTCATCATATAGACCTTGCCGTCGACCCCACGGAACTGAGCATTGCCCGCCGGAACCT
>DATJEQ010000358.1:0-2859 GCA_035496495.1 Polyangiaceae bacterium | reverse complement strand
GTCTGGATGATTCGCCAATTTGGAAGCGCGGTGAACTTGGCCAACATCGCGCTTGAGGATGCTATTTCACTCATCACCCTGCGCACGGGGTTGCGTGGCGACACTTTCCGCGATTTCCAGATGCCCGGCGTACCAACTTTTCTGGAGCTGGGCGTCAACGGCGCAATGCAGGCGCGCCAGCGTGGAGGCGTGGTCGTCCTGATCGACGCGCTGCGTGCCAGTGCCACAATCGTCACCGCGCTGTCGATGGGCATGAAGTCGGTTTTACCCGTTCTGTCTGTTGAGCAGTGCAAAGGCGACGT
This sequence comes from Polyangiaceae bacterium, assembly GCA_035496495.1. GTDB lineage: Bacteria > Myxococcota_A > Polyangia > Polyangiales > Polyangiaceae > SZUA-265. Next base: position 2,557 of record DATJEQ010000358.1, on the reverse strand, counting down.
CACTGCGGGGGAGCGAGGGGGGCGCAAACTGCCGACGCTCGACCACGGCAACAGTCCAACTGAGCTGCTTGCGCACGGGAAAGAATACGCAGGCAAGACGCTGGGCCTAACCACCACGAACGGTACCGAGTGCTTATTCGCTGCCTCGGGCCCCAACAACATTGTGCTGGTTGGAACCACGCTCAACGCGAGCGCTGTGGCGGCCCAAGCAATTGAGCTGGCCAAGACACGCAAATCCTCAATTACTCTGTTGATGGCCGGGCGCAACAACCAGCCGTGTATTGAGGACGAGTTGGCAGCGGGCGAGATCCTCAGTAGGTTGGGTGCCGCTGCGCAGATACAGGGCTCAGTTCCTCGCATGTCGAGCGCCCTGGAAGGCGATTTCTTTGCAGGGGACTCCGGACGCAACCTGGTAAACCTCGGCTATGCCGACGACGTGCAATTCTGCGCGCATCTCGACCGCTTCAACGTTGTTCCAGTGCTGCGCGACGGAGTCCTGATTCCGCTCACTGGTGATTCGAAGTGACCACTGTTCTGGTTACGAGCATCGGAGGCAGCCCGGCGATTGATGTGGCCCGCTGTTTGCGTTGCGACCGTTCTGTGCGCATTGTGGGTGCCGATTCGAGTTCTTGGGGCAGAAAATCAGGCGAACGACTCTGTCACGAGGTCATCGCTCTTCCTCCTGCTCGCCCCAACCCGGTTCCTTACGTCGAGGCACTGATCGCTGCAGCTTCACGCGTGGATTTCGTATTCCTCGGCCTTGACCTAGAAATCGCGGCACTCGCTGAAGTGGGACGCGAGTTGCCGGTTCCCACCGCATTGGCTCCGCTGCGTGTGCTTCCCATCTTGCTCGACAAAGCGGAAACGGAGCGCGTCGGGCGCGATACCGGCATGCTACCTCGCACCGTTCGATTTCAGGGTGTCGACGCCACCGAGCCCGTGTTCGCCCAACTCGATTTTCCAATGTGGGTGCGACCCGCCAGGGGGACCAGTGGCAAGGGCAGTCTAAGAGTCAATTCGCGCGATGAAGCCAAGGCTTGGTTACAGGCCGCCGTCTCGCTTGGCGCCACAGGTGAGTGGATCGCGCAAGAGTTCTTGCCCGGCCGCAATACCAATTGGTCGGGCGTGTTCGTAAATGGTGAGGTCGTGGCTTGGGCGTCGATGCAGCGGCTTGAGTACCTACTCGGAGAGATTGCACCCAGCGGCGTCACCGGTCAGGTGAAGCTGTGTGAGACAGTTGTGATGCCTGAGTTGAACGAAGCCGCACTCCGAGTAGTGCATTCCATCGATCCCAAGCCACACGGCATCTACAGCGTCGATTTGCGTGAGGATGTTGCAGGCGCACCCAAGGTGACCGAGATCAATCCCCGCTTAGCCGGGCGCCCCTGGCTTTACGCTCAGGCCGGTTCTAATTTGCCGTTGGCGGCTCTGCGTGCATTGCGCGGCCTTCCAGTTGGCGACGCCGTCGAGCCGGGCGGGCTACGCGCCAAGATGCAAATGTACCGGCAAGTCGATGTCGAACCACTTTTCGGGCTCAACGATGGCTGAGGCACGCTGTCTGGCGTGCGGCGGCCAGGTCGTTCGCCTCGGTCAGCGTCAAGGGTGGGATTACGGGTGCTGCACAGCCTGCGGTGCGGTTCAGCTCATGTCCCCTCCGACGGATGAGGAGCTTTCGCGCTTGTATCGCGAGGAATACCACCGAAGCGGACACCTATCCGCCGATCCTTCCGCACAAGACAAAGAGCGGCGAAGGGTTGTGCTGCAAATGGCAGACATTGTCGCGCAGCATCACCGAACTGACCCCGGTGGCCTCGTTGTCGAGCTGGGAGCGGGCTGGGGCGCTCTGGGGCAAGAACTAGTGCTCCGAGGAATCAGATACCGGGGCCTGGAACCCAACCACGCCATGGCTGAACATGCGCGTTCACGGGGCTTAGATATTGTGACGGGAGATCTCGATCAGATTGACGCGGTGGCCCGCTCGGAACGGATCCATACCTTCGTTTCGATGGCCGTCTACGAGCACCTTCTGCACCAAACTGACGTTCTTTGTCGTCAGGCCGAATTGATTACTGCCAACGGCGAAATCATTATTCAAGCTCCGAGCGCTGGAATCCCGCGCGCCGTAGGTCGACTGTTCGCCGCGCTTCAGTCCCAACGAGAGCTACCGGGCCTGTTTGGGAGTCTCGCCCCTCCATGGCACGTGCTGCTCCCGACGCCACAGAGCATCCGCGCGCAGGCCGCGCGTTGCGGTCTGCAGCTCAAACAGGTGCTGGTATCGAACGCGGGCCGCCGTCGCGATTTTAGAAGATTGTTGCAGATCGCAAGCGAGCAAGTCGGGCGCGCGGGTCACGGGTTGCTGGGAGAACGCTGGCCCCTCAGCGTTGCACACATCTACGTCCTCGGGCGCAGCCCGTCGGAACAAGCTTGATGCATGAGTTCCCTAGCCCGATCGCCGTGCCCTAATCAGTGTCGGCGTCAGCGGATACAGGAGACGGGGGATCCTAAGCCAAGGCATTCCAATAATGGGCGTGATGGTATCCCACGCACCGGATCGCGG
>DATJEQ010000357.1:0-8149 GCA_035496495.1 Polyangiaceae bacterium | reverse complement strand
TAACGTGCAAAAGCACGGTGTGACATTTGAAGAGGCGACCACGTCGTCGATCCATTGGCAGTTGTTGCGGCTGACGCGATTCATCCAGACCGAGCCCTGATCGTTGGAACATCTGCTGCGGCCCGGGTTCTGTACACGGTTTTTGCCGAAGTGCATGAAGACACCATTCGCATCATCAGCGCTAGACGCGCCTCCAGTCATGAAAGGAAGCAGTATGAAAGCGGCGAAGAGAGTTAAGCACCGGGAGCCCTCCAAGGCATCGCTAAAGGAAATGCCGGAGATTGATTTCTCCACTGCGAAAGTGCGCAGAAATCCCTATGCCAAGAGGATCGCGAAAGAGGGGATTAGCATTCAAGTTGGACGCGGCCGCCCCACCAAGCTGCTTGAGGTTGGCGGCACGCAGCCGCGATCCGTACGTTTTCCCACCGCGATTTGGGAACAATTGGAAGCGCGCGCCAAGCACAAAGGGTTGACCCTACACGGCGCTCTGCGCCAAGCGATCTTGAAATGGCTGCAGCACGCAGCTTAGGTGAGTTCACACCGTGGCCAAACTTCCCTAAATCCCCTCCGGGGTTGATTCTTTGGGAGGAGAGCGAAGAACCGATAGTGCGCGCCCGGAAAACGCCAGCCGGCGTATCATTGGGAAACGGTGTTCAACAGGCGACCGACGCCATCGATCTCAATCTCGATCTGGTCGCCGGGGTGCAACGTGAAGTCGCTGGGGGGAATGATGCCGGTGCCGGTCATCAGCAGTACGCCGCTCGGGAAGCTCTGATCGCGAAATAGGTAGTCCGCGAGTTCGACTGGGCTGCGTTTCATCTGGGCGAGCGTGGTGCTTCCCTTGAACTGCGAGCGGTCTTGGCGCGTGATGGAGAGCGCGATGGTCGTTTCGGGGGGCAAGGGGGCGTTTGCGAGCACGATGCTGGGCCCGAGCGCACAGGAGCCGTCGTAGACTTTGGCTTGCGCGAGGTAGAGTGGGTTTTGACCTTCGATGTCGCGCGAGCTCATGTCGTTGCCGACGGTGTACCCAAAGATGCGGCCCTGGCTGTTCACAGCCAAAACCAGCTCCGGCTCCGGCACGTTCCACTGTGAATCGGCGCGCAGACGCACTGATCCCCCGTGCCCCACAGCGCGGTGCGCCGTGCTTTTGAAGAACAGCTCCGGGCGCTCAGCTTCATAGACGCGCGCGTAGAAATCGCCGCCGGCAGCGCTGCTCGATTCCTCCATGCGCGCATCTCGACTGCGGTAGTACGTCACCCCCGCCGCCCACACCTCTTGGCCTTCAACGGGCGCCAAGGGTCGCTCCCATGAAGCCGTGGCTGCTCCGGATGAATGCGCGCGCTCCCAATGCTGCAAGGCGAGCGCCTCGACATCAGGCGCGCGAAAAATCGCGTCCCACGCCAGCGGCATGATGAACGCCCTGCCCTGATGCTCAACGACGGTGCCCGCTTCTGTGCGCACTAGCTGCATGCGTCACCTGTAGCAAACCAGAGCCTAAGGCGGCCAGCCGGGAATTTACGGTTGCGACTCGGCAGCCGGTTTTCGAGCTAAGTGAGCCCCGGCAGGATCTGATTGCCACCCAGACGGGTGTCACCGAACTGCGTCTCGTCAGCGAAGCCCATGTAGTGGAAGCAGCTGAGCAGCATATCGGCGTAACACTCGTTGTTGGCGAAATCGATGTAGCGCCCCATGCGGAATTGACCGCCCGCGCCACCAGCGAGCACGACCAAGCAATCACTGGTGGTGTGAGAATCGCCTTGGCCCAGCTCATTCCAATGAACGATCAGCGTGTTGTCCCACAGGGTACCGCTCACATCCGCCGTGGCTTTCAACATGTCGTAGAACGTCGTCGACTGCGTCCACAAGTGTTTGTGGATCTGGCGAATGTTCACAAACGCCGCATCCGAGCTGTCGTGGGAAATGTCGTGGTGGCCGATGTCCAGCCCCAGGTTGCGGTAGACGCGATTGCTGGTGTTGCCGCTCCAGTTGAAATTGATCGAGCGCGTCAGATCGCAGGCAAAAGCCAGCGCGCTGATCTTGTAGAACAAATTACCAATCTGGATGTGGTTGTCGTCGTCGTAAGGATCGATCTGCATGCCCAAATCAGTGGCCACACAGGAAAGGCCGGCGCTGGGCGCTTGCAGCGTGCGCTCAATGTCGCGCAGTGACGTCATGTGCTGATCGATCTTGGCGCGATCTGCACCATCAACGACCAATTTCAGCTGATCGGATTCCTCTAGCACCAGATCCAGCGCGCTCTGCTTCATGGCTAAGCGACGCTGCACGGCTTGCTGCGCTGCGCTGTCGCCGGCATTGAAGCTGAAGATGCGCGCGTAGGCGTCGTACGGGTTCGTTTCTGGGGCGATTGGATTTTGCGTGCCCACGGGCCCGCCGTGGGAGTGCAGGTTCCAGATGTTGTTGTCCTGGCCGCCCACGCGATAGACGAGATGCCGTTGGGGCACGGTGGGCTCGGTCGCAAGCACGCGGTCTCCAATCACGAAATCGGCGCTCGGCCCTAGCACATAACCGATTGTTTGATCCGTGCCGCCAATAGGGAAAGAGCCGGCACCCGACGGCCATGGCGCAAGCGAGCTGCCGCCTTGTTCGTGGGCATCGGCGTGTTCTCCGTCGGGCAGCTGATCGAAGTGCTTGGTCAAGCCGTTGAGCAGCAAAATTTCGTTGCGATAGGGCTCGAGCGGAGCCAAGAACTCACCGAATTGGAAAGTCGTCTCGCCAGTCGCTGTGAAGCGCTGATCGATGTCGTCGCCGTTGGCTTTGAATTCGAAGATGATGCGACGCGGCGCCATCGCAGCTTGCGCGCGGCTTGAACGGGGCATCATGGCTCCCAAGAACGGCAGCCCCAAAGCAACCCCACAGGCGCCTCTGAGCATTGTCCGTCGATTGAGCTGTTTCATGTCATCACCACTTCAAAGGCAAATTCGCTATCAATTGGGCATCGGAACGTTCATCGGCCGATACAAGAACGCATCCGTCTGCGTCAGTGCCACGATCAGTTCGCTCAGGTTGTAATTGCTCCCGGCAAAGGCCTGAGCAAGCTCGGCTTGAGTGCAGGCATCGCCTGCGGCCGCGTCGCGACCGTAGAAGAAGCGGAAAGTCTGCGTCGTGTAACAAGAGCGCACTTCTTCGCTGCCCGCCATCTTGGTGGCTAGATCAGCAGGGCCGGTGACCGCCCCATCGATGTCTTTTGTGCGGCTGATGGTGCTGGAGCTGTCGATCGGGTTGCCATTTTCATCCATCGCGCGCGGACGACCCACGGCGTCGTACCCCTCAAACACCAACCCGATCGGATCCATCAATTCGTGGCAGCCGGCGCACACGGGATCCGTACGATGCATCGCCAGCCGCTCGCGCTGAGTGAGATTGGCGGCGAGCGCGTCGAGATTGATCTGCACGTTATTCGGCGGCGCAGGGATCAACTGGCACAACAGATCCGTGCGCATCTTCAGGCCGCGGCGCACGATGGAGCTGCGCGTGGGCTTGTCGTGAGCGGAAATGAAGCCACCCTGACTGAAGAAGCCGACGCTATCGGGTCGATCGACGCGAGCGAATGCTTCGCCAGTCAGACCAGCAACAGTCGGACCGGTGAGGCCGTAATGCGCCGCGAGCCGCGCATTGGCGTACGTGTACGGCGCGGTGAACAAATCGTTCAGATTCCCAGTTGGGGAATGCAGCAAATTCAGCACGAAATTGCGCGTTTCTTCGCGGAACAGCGCGGGCAAATCGGCCTCCAAATTCGGAAACACCGTCGTGTCACGCTGCATCGCCTGGGCGGCATCCACATCCAGCCACTGGTCGAAGAATTCGTACAATCGATCCGCCTTCGGATCTTGGATCATCTGGCGCGCCTGAGTCAGCACTTCCTCGCGCGTCGTCAGGCCGCCTGCTTGTGCGGTCGTGAGCAGCGCGTCGTCGGGCGTCGATTGCCAGAGCAAATAGGACAGCCGCGCCGCCATTTCATACGGCGTCGGCTGCATCACGCCAGGAGCTCCCGAGATAAGAGGCTGCCCCACTTCCACGCGGTAAAGGAAATTCGGCGACTGCAGCATCGTGAACACGATCCACTGCACTGCAGTGGTTGCATCGCCGAAGGTGATCGCCTGGTCGTACTGACTCAAATAGCGTTGCACCTCGACGTCGGTCAGCGGGCGTCGGTACACCTGCTGGCCGAATGAACTGATAAAGCTCTGCACGCACGCGCGCGGGTCTGCGGCGCTGGCGCACATGCTGTATTGCGGCAACTGACTGACTTGATTGGCGATCGTCTCCGCAGCGTCCATGTATTGCTGAGCGACTAGCGATGAGACGACCAGCAGGTTGGCGCTGTTACGAAATCCGAGTGACTCATTCTCAGCCAAGAAACCGGTAGTGGCCTGCGTCGCCAGGGCGGAATCGCCAAGCAGATCACCGACTGAATTGCGATACTCAGCGTTGCTCAGCCGTCGCAGTGGGGCAGTGCCGGGATTGGGCGTGGTGCATGTGGCAGAAGCGAGGACGTCGGAAGGAGATCCACCCGCAGCCCCGCCTGTGCTGGCCGCCGCGCCTCCAGTAGTGTTGCCCACACCAACAATGCCGCTGCCCCCCGCACCCGGCTGTTGCCCAACCAGGCTTGTGCCACCGCTGCCGGTGCCGGTGCCATTGCTAGTGCTGTCGGTCGCCTCAAGCTTGCCGCCGCAACCGCTGAGCGCACTTGCACCGAGCAGCACAGTGGCGATTGCCCCTGCTGCAAATCCCTTGGCGCCAGCACTGCGACAAAGCGCAGCCCCAGTGCGCGGGTACAATGTCGTACCTTTGCTCACCATCAGCCTCTGCGTGATGGAGAGGATACATCGAGCATCAAGACAAGCACATCGATTGTTCGTTCGCCGCGCTGTTCTATCCGCTCACAACGCAACGATTTTGCCGCGACTCTGTGAATTTCCGAGTGCTACTGGAAATTGGCAAAATACGGCAATTGTTGTGCGGTCTTCGCAATCGCGTCTTTCGACAGCAAGAGTTCCGCGGTCGAATCCCATCGGCCTTCGAGAAATTGCTGACGCGGTCCGTCCGCCAAGCTGAATTCAAAGCGCTCTGTGCCCGCTTGGATGCTGCGCTGCTGCAGATCGACGCTGACTTCAAGCGAGGGGTTGGCTTCAACCGCATTCATCAATTGAGCGATTACTGCTGCGCTCACAACGAGACACGGAATTCCCAATGCCACGCAATTGCCAAAGAAGATTTCGGCGAAGCTTTCGCCGATCACCACGCTGACTCCCTTGTGCCAGCGCTTGAGCGCTTGCGGCGCGTGCTCGCGCGATGAGCCGCAGCCGAAATTCTTATTCACCAACAAGATGCGCGCATCGGCAAACCGTGCGTCGTCGAACGGATGCACTTTGCCTTCGGTCTTCAGCGCAGCCCGATCGTCTTCGAAAGCGTGTTCGCCCAAGCCCTCGAACACCACGGTGCGCAAATAGCGTGCCGGAATGATGCGATCGGTGTCGATGTCGTTGCCGCGCAGTGCGATGGCTTTGCCACTGATTTTGATTCGTTTTAGATCTTCCATTTTCGTCCTTTCGGGCGATTCATGAATCGCCCCTACAATGACGTCAGATGCCAAATAGGGTTCGCGCGTCAGTCACTTTGCCAGCGATAGCCGCCGCTGCCACCATGGCAGGGCTCATCAGCAACGTGCGCCCACTGGGCGATCCTTGCCTTCCTTTGAAGTTGCGATTGCTTGAAGACGCGCACACCTCGCGCCCCTGCAACTTATCCGGGTTCATTGCCAAGCACATCGAGCAGCCCGCTTCACGGAATTCAAAACCGGCATCGGTGAAGATCTTATCGTAACCTTTTTCGATCATCTGTCGCTTGACGCTCATTGAGCCAGGCACGATCAGCGCCCGCACGCCAGCAGCCACTTTGAACCCCTTGCCGCGGATCAAGTTCACGACCTGCTCGAAGTCACTCATGCGCCCATTGGTGCACGAACCAATGAAGGCCACATCGATCTTCGTGCCAGCAATTGGCTGCCCCGGCTCGAACGACATGTACGCGTAGGCTTCTTTCACCGAATCGCGCTCGCTTTCCGGGTACTGCTCCAAGCTCGGGATCTTGCCCTGCACTGAGGTCGATTGACTGGGCGTGATGCCCCAAGTCACAATCGGATCGATGTCGGCCGCGTCCATCTTCACCACGTCGTCGTATTGCGCGTCCGCGTCGCTGCGCACCGATTGCCAGTAGGAAACCGCTCGATCCCACCCGGCGCCCTTGGGGGAAAATTCCCGATCTTTCAAGTAATCGTAGGTCGTCTGATCCGGGTTGACGTAGCCGCAGCGTGCGCCGCCTTCGATGCTCATGTTGCACACCGTCATGCGCTCTTCCATTGAGAACGCGTCGAACACCGTGCCTGCGTATTCATAGGCGTAACCCACGCCACCGTTCACGCCCAGCTTTTGGATGATGTACAGGATCACATCTTTCGCGCTGATACCGGCGCGCAATTTGCCGTTGACCTCAATGCGCCGCACTTTGAGTTTGCCCATGGCCAACGTTTGCGTCGCCAGCACATCGCGCACCTGGCTCGTACCAATGCCAAAAGCGATGGCCCCAAATGCGCCGTGAGTGGAGGTGTGCGAATCCCCGCAACAGATCGTCATGCCCGGCTGCGTGAGCCCGCGCTCAGGCCCCACCACGTGCACGATGCCCTGCTCGCCGCGCTCCGGCGCGAAGTAGCGAATGCCGTGTTTCTTCACGTTCACTTCCAACACGCCCATCATTTCTTCGGCTTGCGAATCCGAAAAAGGTCTCAATTGGCTCTTGGTGGGAATGATGTGATCGACGGTTGCGAAGGTGCGCTCGGGGAACATCACCTTGAGCCCCAAATCATTGAGCATGCTGAAAGCCTGCGGGGAAGTGACCTCATGGATCAAATGCAGCCCCATCAGCAGCTGCGTTTGCCCAGAAGGCAATTGGCCCACTGAATGCCGCTCGAAAACTTTTTGATACAGTGTCTTTCCCATCGCCTTCATTCCTTTGTGCTGGCTTACTTTGTGCTCGCTTTCAAATAAGCTTCAATGCGCTGCGCCACATCGTTGCCGATGTGGGTGAACTGCGCCACCTGCTCCGGCGCCAGCTTGAGCCAAATGTCGTCAATGGCCTGCTGCCTGCTGGCACGCAGCTCCGCCATCACTTTGCGCCCCTTTGCCGTGAGCACGTATTTGCGCTGTCGCCCGTCATCCTTCGAAACGGAAACGGAGATGAGCGCCTTATCCAATAATTGGCGAATTGTTTTTGACACGGCCGCTCGCGTGCTGGCGCGCTGCTCGGCGAATAGGCTGGGCATAAAATGCTCGGTGGAGATCTCTTCCAGCACGCCCCACTGGTGCTCGCTGAGCCCCACGCCGGCGGCCAATTGACTGCGCCGCTCGGCGAACGCCTGGGTCAACCGCTGCAAACACGCGATCGCCGCATGCACCTCGTGCAACGACGGCGCACAGCCCGGCTTGGGCTGAGCACGCAGGGCTGTTGTTTCCACCACCCAATAGTTAACCCTAGGAAACTAAATGTCAAGCGGCGACATGTAGGTGCCCAAAATTGTCAGGGGCGGGGCGTTCTGGTTGACGTTTCTGGGTCGAAACGGGCCACGAAAGACCCCGGGATCGGAGATCTGCGCAGTTTTGCCGGCCCCTGCTTTGGATGGAACGCTTCTGGCAATGGCAGCTGAATGTCGAATGCCGCACCACCGCGCAAGGCCGCCGTCACGCATGCAGGAGATCGGGATGATTGATCACACAAAATGTTCGCTGGCGCTGGTTGAACACAATTCCACGGTGCCCCCAGCGAGCGGCCCGCGACCCATTGAGCATGGAACGAAGCAAATTGTCGAAATCCAAGATCTGCTGCGCAATCTCTTCGACCATGTCCTCAAAGTGCAACAGCTGCGCGATCGAATGCCCACGCTGCGGCCCACAGCCGATCCCGACCTGCGATCGTCTAAGAAGCTGAGCCTCTACGATCTGCGGCGGAGCCTATAAACGCAGTCGCTTGTAAGAGCCGGCTTGTAAGACTTTGTAAGCGCCAAAACATTTGTACTACGCCGTTGCGCGAAGTTTCCACTCGTGAAACGCTCGGGGCCGATCATGCGCCCCACTCG
>DATJEQ010000356.1:0-2278 GCA_035496495.1 Polyangiaceae bacterium | reverse complement strand
TCGCGATCGAAAATCTTGAGCGGAATGTGGAACAGTTCGTAGAAGCTGCCGGCGATCTCCTGCAACGCATTGCGATCGACCAGCTCGCGAAAATCGAGCCGTTGCTCCAGCGTGAGCTCATCCAGGCTGCGCTCAGTCATTTGAGTCACAGCGCCCCTCCGAACGCCTTTGCTGTGCCGCCAACGCAGGATTTCACCAACTCGGGGACGGAGCGGTTGCTGCCCAGTTTCACCGCGATTTGGTCCATGAACTGCGCGGAATCGAAACCGAACTTGCGCGCTAAGTCGTGCTGCTTGTTGAGGTGGGCCCAGGTCAGAAATAGAAGGCCCATGAAGCTTTCCACCACGCCCTGGCCTTGTGTTGCCACGGCGAGGTACACGGGCTCGTTACCCTGTGCCGCCAGCTTCGCAAGCTCCGCTTCACTGCGCACATTGGGCAAATCCCGTTTGTTGAACTGAATGATCACGGGCATGTTCTTGAGATCCATGCCGTGGGCTTTCAGATTCTCTTTCAGATCTTTGAATGCCTCCGCGTTCGCGCGCGCTTCATCCATTTGCGAATCCGCAATGAAGGCCACGCCGTCGGCGCCTTGCACGACAAGCCTGCGCGTTGAGCCGTGGATCACCTGCCCAGGCACAGTGAACACCTTGAGCCGTACCGACAGATCCCCCTTGCCCTTGAACGTGAGCGGCAGCAGATCGAAGAACAGCGTGCGGTCGTCTTTGGTTTCCAGCGTCATCAAGCGCCCCGTTGCATCCGAGGCGGCGACCTTGTGCAACGCGACCAAGTTGGTCGTTTTCCCGCTCAGCGCGGGACCATAGAACACCAGCTTGATGGTCAGCTCCCGGGCGGCGAAATCCAGCTGCACGTCTTCTCCTACGACCTGTGGGCGGCCAAACTGAACCCCGACTCTAAGGCGGCTTGCGCTATTTTTCCGCAGTAAACGCGATAGGCGTGCACTTTGGGCCCTGGAGTGCGTTATCGTGCCACTGGCCTTCGCCCGCGCAAGCACGGAATATACTTAAGTCTTCCTGAAGAAGCGGGCCGGCGGTACGCAATGGTTCCACAACTCGCTCTGGTTTGGTTGTCGTCCAGCGGCAGCCTGCAGGCGCACCAGGCCGATTTGGACAGCTGGAGCCGCGCCCAACGCGTGCATTGGGCTGTCCCAGGGGCGGCCAGCGTGACGAACTATGACCCGGCCGTCGCCGAGGGGATCGAGTCGCAACTTGAGCTGGCTCGCACCGCGGTGATCATGGAGCAAGCCGACGCTGCGGACCGGCTTGGGCAGGCCTCCGCGCAGATCAGCGCGCACCCGGAGCTGCCTCAATCCGCCTGGCTGCGCGCCGAATGCGAACGCATTGCGGCACAGCTCCTCGCGCGGGCGAACAACGCCATTGAAGCGGCCAGCAGGTTGGCCTTCGCCCGCGCGCTGGAGGGTGAGCGGGCCGCCGCGTACGACGAGCAGGCGGCGAACCTCACACCACTCGAGCCCGCTCCTTCCGTTGAAATCGAAGCGACGGGGCTGCGCTCAACCGACGCGCTCTATTTTGACGGCGTCGCTTCCGACATGCGCCGTCTTTCCACCCCAGGAATGCATCACGTGAGGGTTTTGCGAGCAAGCGTGGTTCTCTATTCGGGATGGCTGGAGATCCCGGCGCAAGGTGGCAAGTTGCCGGTTCCGATCAGCGTGAAGCCTTGTTCCGCAGAGGATTTGTCCGGAGTGTCCGTGCAATCCGGTGAACCCAATCCTCCAGCGGACGTGAGTTGCCCTGACTGGGCCGTTGCCACTACCGCAGCTGACGGCTCTGAGCTGCAGCTCACACGGTGTCACGGCACTCAATGTGGGCGTTTTCAGCCCTGGCCAGCGCCCGTTGCTGATCGTGGCAGCGCGACTTCTTCGGGCGGCGCAGCTTGGTATGTCTGGCCACTCATCGGCGCCGGCGTCGTGCTCGGCACCACGGTTGTCCTCTGGCAAACAGGCGCCTTCGACAACCCGAAGCCGGCACCACGAACTTTCACGTTCACCGGGCCAGCAAACAACACCGGCGTGTTGTCGTTTTAAACGAGTTCGCATCTTGTCACGTGCAATGTGCCCCTGAACGGGCCCGGAAGAACTTGGCGACGATGTAGGCGTGGTGTCCGTCGAAAGTGCGGCCCACGACGTGCTACTCTGACATCAGAGGTTGGGGGCTGCGGGGGGTGACAATGAAACGATGGTGGCTTCTTTCGTGCTGGGCTGTCGCCGTCGTTGCGGGAGCGCATGCTTGCGGTGGCACTA
>DATJEQ010000355.1:0-4078 GCA_035496495.1 Polyangiaceae bacterium | reverse complement strand
GGGTAAGGTGAGCGAGGTCTTCGGCTCCGCCGCGAAAAAGAAACGCTTTGCCAAGGAATCGCGCAAGAACCATCGCAGCGAGTACCGAAAAGCCAAAGGGTTGCTCACGCGACCAAAAAACAAATGACAGGACGCTGTGATGATCGTGACGGTATTTCGAACAACAATGCTGGACGGGGTTGACGAAGGGGAATTGGCTGAGCTGGGCGAGCGAATGTACGCCCTCGCCTCTAAGATGCCGGGCTTCATTTCGTACAAGGATTTTGCCGCAGCCGATGGCGAGAATCTCTCGCTGATCGAGTTCGAATCCCCGGAAGCGCTGCTCGCTTGGCGCGAGCACCCCGAACACAAAGCGGCGCAAAAGCGGGCTCGGATGGAATTCTTTCAGGAATACCGCATCCAAGTGCTGGCACCCGTGCGCGACTATTCATTCAACAGGGAAACGCCCAGCTGAGCATCTGGGCTATTTAGGGCGTCGTGCCAAAATCATTGAACGACAGGAACTCGTATTAACGGGGCGCGATCCACAATTGGATGCCGTCGTCGCGCTTAGCCAGCAACTTCCAGCCGCGCAGCGCATCCTTGGGTAAGCGCTTTCTTGCGCAAGCCGGCTGGTAGGCAAGGTAGCGGGATTGCTCGATCAGCTGCGTTGGATCGTCGCTCTTGCCGAGGCGCACGTGCGGCTTGGGGTACTTCGATTTGCGGCGATTCGTCTCCCCGGGCACTCGCAATTGCGTCACATCGTACAAGCCCGAAGCGTACTTGTCGGCACACCCCAGGTAGGTCACGCGCAGGTTCTTTGCGCTGCGCGTGACGCCTGCGATCTGCGCCAGGTTGAACGAACCAAAGCGCTTTGCCTTCCCTGTGTGAAGATTGACGAAATCGAAGAACAATAAATCGCCGGCAATGCTGTTGAGGCCGGAGCTGCTCTTGTTAGGCCACACCACATGCGTCAAGCCCAGGGATTTCGTCCAATGGTAGATGGCATCGGGCGAGCCCATGCTGCCGTAATCAATGCCGCCTTGCTGACGTACCCAATCCGAGACAACGGGCACTCGCAACCCCGTGCGCATGTGGCTCTCATGCAACAGGATGCGAGCCGCATCGGGCACCGCCAGCCCAATGCTGCGGTAAGGCTCGAAGATGCGCAGGCGCTTGTCGTACTTTCTCTTGTAGCCTGAACTGATCAGGTCAATTGCTGCCGCTGCCGTCGAGCGGCCCAACATGACGTGACTTGGAATGGCGAACGCATCCGCCCCCCAGATCACTTGCAGCCCAACCAGTACGAGCAGGCCGACGCGCGCCGGAAGCCCGCTTCTCCACAACAGCGCGATCAGGGCAGCCGTCCCGGCGGCCATCCAGGGGATGAGCAACTGCAAATACCTATCCTGGTGCATGCCCCAATACCAAAGGAAAACACCCACTTGTGTGGCGATCACCAGTGGCCACAGGCGCCGCGCCCCTTTCACAAAAGGCAAGATCAAGAGCCCCAAAGTGAACAGAAAGCCGAATACCGGCACCATGCCGTGAAAACCCGTCCAATCATTGGGAACGAAGCTGAACGTGAAGCACGCACGCAACGTTTCGCGCACGCGGTGTAGGAAGGTACCGTGCGGTTCCCATTCGTAGGTCGACGTCCACGAATGCAAAAGCTCCCGCGCAAAGGGACTCCACTGCTTGCTCTTGAACAACCCCGAGGCGTACGGATAAACGGGATTGTTGTACCAAATCCAATTGCACAACCAGTGACACGCCGTGAGAACGAGCCCCAATAGCGCCGCGAGGGCCGGGCCCTTCCACATTTGCGCTGGGCGCAGCACCACGCCCTGTACTTGCTGGCGGGGCTCTGCCTGTTGGCGTTGCGCAAAGAGCGCCCAATAGAACAAGCGCCCGCCTAAAATCAGCAGCGGAAAAGCCATCAGGCAAATGGCGCTGTACTTGGTGAGCAGCGCCCCGGCCATTAAGGCCGCGAGCAACAGCCAGTGACGCACCTGCCCGTCGCGGTAAGTGCGCAAGAAAGCAAGGTAGATGGGGCAAGCCCAAAATGCCGCGATGTGGTCGGCACCCACGACGAGGTTAGAGTCGTAAACAAGAATCCCCGGGTAAAGGAACAGTGCAACCCAAGCTAACCTTAGCCGCGATTGTTTGAGCACACGGGCGGCAAGCATTGCGATGCCCGGCAAGGTGCAAAGGAACAGCGCGAATTCGAGGTGAGCACACAACTCAACGCGGTCAAAGAGCTGCCCCAGTGGGTTGAGAAAGGCCCAGGTGTACAGGAAGCTTGCCAGATGTGGATAAGCCCCGACGTACCAGCCTTCTACGAAAGGACGGATCCCGCCCTCCGCCACATAGTGCTCGGCGATACCCAAGTGGTACCAGCGCGCGTCGTATGACGCGTTCTCTGGATTCATCACTCCCAGGTAGAGCAACACGATGCAGTAAATGCCGTAGGCCACGGCAACACACCCGAAGACCTTGTGCGGCAAAGAAAGGGTTGCGGCGCGCGATCTTGCAGTGCTCAAGTGCGCCACTGCCCGACGCAGGTACAGAAACAGTGGTCGCGGATAAAATGCGAGACACGCGGCCGGCAGAATGAAGAACAGCGGCCAATGGTAGAGGCCCACGACACCAAAGGCGAACATCAACAAGGCGAATGCCAGCACCCCCAGCGCCATGCTGCTCTGCAATACCTCGCTCGCGCGCTGTTCGTGCAAACCCAATCGGCGCGTCAAATGAAAGCCAACATTCAAGCAGCCCAGAGCCCAGAAAATGACAACGAGCCAGTAAGCCAAATAGCGCCAGAACAACCATTGCTGCAGCGGGTAATGAGCATGAACCGCCCAGAGCAGCAGCGAGCAGGCAACCACCAAGGCGCAGGGCAACAGTACGTTGCGCGCTTTCTCGATGGTTCCGGTGTACTTGTTCAGCATGCTAGAGTTCCGGCGCGCGCCCTGCAGCCCCTGGCCCATGGAGCAGGTGCCACAGCTTCATCAGATCGGCGCCCACCAAAGCAGTATCCTTCAGCTTGAGTTTAGAGCCCGCCACATCGCGCCAGTTTCGCAGCGGGTATTCCACCACGGCGTCGCTCACCTTGGGTCCGCCGCGATAGCGTTCAAGCAGTAGGAAACGTGCCAGGATCTCGACGTCGAAGATCCACCCCAGTGCGAACGGCTCACGAAATACTGCCTGCAGAAATTCGGTGGTGCGAAAGATCTTGGCGCCGCATTGAGTGTCGTACACGGCGAGGCCCAAAACGGCGCTTGCAGAGGTGGCAAAGATCCGCCCGAGATAGTGACGCGATCGCTTACGCGCAATGGTGCGCCCCAACAGCGCAACCCGTGACCCCAACACGGCGTGAACGCGAGGATCGTCGAAGACGGTCATCATGCGCGATGCTTCAACCAGAGGCGTGGCCAAATCGGCGTCGAAATAGCCAATGAATGGGTAAGAGCGCGAAAACGCCCAAGAAAAGCCCGCGCGTACGGCTTCACCCTTCCCGCAGTTGGTCGCTAATGACACCCAGCGCAGTCGCTCTGGATTTTGAGAGCACAGCGATTGCAACACCTGTACTGTGGCGTCGCTTGACCCGTCGTCGACGAACAGCACATCGATGCTCTGCTCAGACGCGGTGAACGCCGCGTAGGCAGCGACATCTAGCCGCTGCGCTTCGTTGAAGCAGGGTACCACAATCAGGGTTTTTGACATAACGCCCAGCAACTCAAACCCGGCAGAGTGATACCCGCTGCGCGCGCGGCACGACAGATCCAATCGTCCAATGAAAGGGCGCCAGTGATCAGGGAAGTGTTGAAGGCGCCTCCCTTCCATTGCCCCAAGTTCTTCGCCGCCCCAGTGCCCAACACGCGCTCGCCCCACAATCGCAGAACGCGGGGGGCAAGCAGTGAGCAGAAAAAGTAACCGCTATCGATGCAGCGCAGATCGGCTTTGGAAATGGCCGCCACCAGCTCTTGCCTTGAGTAGCGCCGGAAATGTTTGAGCTGGCGATCGTGCTGTGAAAAAAGGCTATTGAACGCGGGCACGGTGATCAGCGCCCAACCTTGGGGGCGCAGCAATGCCGTGC
>DATJEQ010000354.1:0-8544 GCA_035496495.1 Polyangiaceae bacterium | reverse complement strand
CTTATCGTGGACGGCAGCAACACTACAAACGCGCCCGACAACTCGCAGAGCGTGGCTCAACCCGCGCCTCCAACGCTGGACGCCAATGGCCGTGAGCGCCCTCGGTTCGTTCTCGCTTTTCCGCGAGATCCCGAGCTGGATCTGCTGGTGGCGGCTTTTGAAGCGGGCAATTACGCCCAGGTGCGCCGCGATGCACCACGGCTCGCCGCCAGTGCTGCAAACGAGCAAGTGCGCAATGCGGCACTCGAGCTGCGTCGGCGTATCGATCCAGATCCCACCGTTGTGTTCTTGTTGGGGCTGGCTTTTGCGCTGCTGATCTTGATCGCGGTGTGGGCCTATTGGTGACCTGAACACCCGGCAGCATTCATGGATCGCTCACGGAGCCGCGCCATCGGTGCGCTGAAGTATCAGGATCTTGTCCCCCGTCTGAATGGTCTCACAGTCGGGATCGACCTCAGCTTGTAGATCCTGCGTCGTTGTATCGTAGCCGGAAGCAGTGAGTTCCACGTGCGCCGCACCGTTCGACCAAACGTCGCAGGCGATTGCGGCGGCGGGGCCCGCGCTGGAAACGCCGGCGTCGCTTTCACAGGCCGTGGCGTGAAAATGAGCGGGCACCTCGGACACGGCCGTGCAGCACACATCTTGATTGTGGTGCGGGGGCCGGTGGAGCGAGAAGCTCTCCATCAAAGTGCCTTGGTACGTCACGCGCAGGCGCGTATCGCCCGGCAGCTTGCCTTCGGGGGCCTCAATGATGAGACGAAACGCGGGCCCCTGCTGCGCGCAGGAAGTCGTTGAGCCGGGCGTGTGAGCCTTGTCGTTGCAGGCCAGCAACATGGCCAGCGTGCACACCAGCGCCCCGCACAATGCCCACTGTGAAGGGGCCCATCGTGATCCGCGCCGTTTCATCGCCTTGCTGCCCAGCTTACACACAAAATGAATGAGGTCGGAATGCCAAGCAATCGACATTCCGACCTCTGATCGGGTCTTGCTGTAAAGACCCTCTGCCGTTGACCAGCCGACTTAGAAGTCGTGCCCGTGACCACCACCGGCGGCCGCCGCGGGCTTGTCGTCCTTGGGCTTCTCGGCCACCAGGGCTTCCGTCGTGAGCAACAGGCCGGCGACGCTGGCGGCGTTCTGCAACGCCGAACGCACCACCTTAGCCGGGTCAATCACGCCCATGGCGATCAGATCGCCGTACTCATCACTGCGCGCGTTGTAACCGAAGGAGCCTTTTCCGTCGCGCACCTTCTGCACGACAATTGACCCCTCTTCACCGGCGTTACCCGCGATTTGACGAAGTGGTTCCTCCAGCGCGCGACGAATGATTGAAACGCCGAACGCCTGGTCTGCGCTGACCTCCATCTTCTCCAGTGCCTTTTGCGCACGCAGCAGCGCAACGCCGCCACCGGGGACGATGCCTTCTTCAACGGCAGCACGCGTGGCGTGCAGCGCGTCTTCAACGCGGGCCTTCTTCTCCTTCATTTCCGTCTCAGTTGCCGCGCCGACCTTGATCACCGCAACGCCGCCGACCAGCTTGGCCAAGCGCTCTTGCAATTTCTCGCGATCGTAATCGCTGGTGGTCGCCTCAATTTGTTGACGGATTTCTTGCTGGCGGCCCTTGATCTTGTCCTTTTTGCCACCGCCGTCGACGATAGTCGTGTTGTCCTTGTCGATCTTGATCGTCTTGGCGCGACCCAGATCCGTGATCGTCACGTTCTCCAGCTTGATGCCGAGCTCTTCGCTGATCACCGAACCGCCGGTCAGCGTCGCGATGTCTTTCAACATCTCTTTGCGACGATCGCCAAAGCCCGGAGCCTTGACGGCCGCGGCCTGCAACGTGCCGCGCAGCTTGTTGACCACCAAGGTCGCCAGGGCTTCGCCCTCGACGTCCTCGGCAATGATCAACAGCGGCTTCTGTTGACGCGCGATGGCTTCGAGCACCGGCAACAGATCCTTCATGTTGCTGATCTTCTTTTCGCTCAGCAAAATATAGGCATCTTCCAGCGACACTTCCATGCGCTCTGGGTCGGTGACGAAATAGGGCGAAAGGTAGCCGCGATCGAACTGCATGCCTTCCACGACATCCAGGGTGGTTTCGGCGCTCTTGGCCTCTTCCACGGTGATCACGCCTTCCTTGCCCACCTTCTCCATCGCTTCGCTCAAAAGCTTGCCCACGGTCTCATCGCCGTTGGCACTGATGGTGCCCACCTGGGCGATCTCGTAGGGATCCTTGGTGCTCTTGGCGAGCTTAGCGAGGGACTCGACGACGACCTCAACGGCCTTGTCGATACCGCGCTTGATCTCCATCGGATTGTGACCCGCGGCCACCAACTTGGTGCCCTCGCGGAAGATCGCCTGAGCGAGCACGGTTGCGGTGGTGGTGCCATCGCCGGCGACGTCACTGGTCTTGGAAGCCACTTCCTTCACCATTTGTGCGCCCATGTTTTCGAACTTGTTCTCAAGCTCGATTTCCTTGGCAACGGTCACGCCGTCTTTGGTGATGGTGGGTGAGCCAAAGCTCTTCTCCAGCACGACATTGCGACCCTTGGGCCCGAGCGTCACCTTGACCGCGTCGGCCAGGGCGTTCACGCCGTTGAGGATCAGATTTCGCGCATTCTCACGATATGCAATTTCTTTAGCAGCCATTTTAAATCTCCGATCCTCTCACTTTTCGATCACGCCGAGGATGTCGTCCTCGCGCAGAATTAGGTGCTCAATTCCGTCGAGCTTGACCTCAGTGCCGGCGTATTTGCCAAACAGAATGCGGTCGCCCTTCTTCACGTCGAGCGCACGGAACGTGCCGTCTTTCTCGTTCACTTTGCCCTTGCCCACGGCAATCACCTCACCCTCGATCGGCTTCTCTTTTGCCGTATCGGGAATGATGATCCCACCCTTGGTCTTTTCTTCTTCTTGCACGCGCTTGACGATCACGCGGTCTTGCAGCGGTCGGATTTTCATGACTGATTCATCTCCTTAATATCTGAGCCCTCAGGCTCGATCGCTTTCGAGTCGGATGCCGTGCAGCCCTCGCGCCGCCCTGCCTGAACAAGGAAGCAGCGACGCGGACCGTTGACTCCGACAGCCGGCTTTTCGAAAGCTCGAAGAAGCCAGCTGCGCGCGGAACTTAGCCACCGCCACCACCCTGTCAAGAGGAAGCGCGGCCGCGAATTGGAAGCCAGCCTAGCGCTTTGGATTTGAGGAATTTGGGGGGTTAGCTGGCTGCGCAGCAGATTATATTTATCTAATCATTTCAAACTGATAGGCCAATTCTGGTGCGCTCTGCAATCAACCCGGGTGAGAACATCTGCCCCGGGTTAAGGCCTTCGATGAGCGCATCTGCCGGCGCTTTTCCCTCACTCAGCAACTTGGACAGCGGCACCAAAAAGCGGGATTCATCGCGGCCCGCTGCATCGAGCCGGGCCCTTCGCCCCAGCCCTTCCTGGGCAATCGCCAGCACCGCCTCAGCAAGCCGCTGCACGGATTGCCGCCCAATCTTCCCCTGCAGCCCCACTCGCACCAGCTCCGGCCGCGCCTGCTCCACATCACTGAGTGTCAGGGTATTGGCAATTGCTTCGGCTGCACTCAGTGCTTGCTCATCGTAGAGCAACCCGGTGTACAGGGCAGGCACCGCGCACAGCAGATCCTGACCCTGCGAATCGCAAGAGCGCACTTCCAGCGTGCTTTTCAGCCGTGCCTCGGGGAAGAGCGTGTTCAAATGCAGCGCCCAATCCGACAGCATCGCCCGCTCGCCTTGGAAGCCATTGTGCATGAAATCGCGAAATGTCTGCCCAGCGTTCTTGAAGGTGACTTCGCCGCGCTTGAATAGGAACATGCCGGCATCGA
Organism: Polyangiaceae bacterium; assembly: GCA_035496495.1. GTDB lineage: Bacteria > Myxococcota_A > Polyangia > Polyangiales > Polyangiaceae > SZUA-265. Next base: position 4,701 of record DATJEQ010000354.1, on the reverse strand, counting down.
GCGCCCACTCGGCATAATCCCGATAGCCCAATTTCCCCGATCGCCAGAGCTGTGGAATCAACCCCGAGCGATCCTTCGGCATGTGCAGCCACACATCCGCCCGTTCGCTCTTCTTTTCGGAAACGCGACCTTCGATGAACGGCGCATTGGCCGTCATCGCCTGAATGATGGGCGAGAGACGCAGGCTCGTGCACAACTTGCGCAGCGCATCTTCTTCGCTCGAAAAATCGAAGTTCGCTTGCACCGTGGCAGTGCGCTGCATCATGTCGAGCGCGCGCGCGCCGCCCTGCGGCAAATACGCCTTCATGATCGGATAGCGCTCTTTGGGCACCCAAGGCAGCTCGCTCAACTGGGCAAACGGATGAAACCCAACGCCCAACCACTGAACCGCGAGCTCATTCGAAATGGTGCGCAATTCTTGGAAATGCAACGCAAATTCGTTTGCGATTTCGTGCACCGTACTCAGCGGTTCGCCGGATAACTCGAACTGACAGCTGGGCTCCAGCGTGATGCTCAGGCCCCCCCGGTGCAGCCCAATCACCGGACCGCCCTCACGCTCTGCGTAGGGTTGGTAATTGAAATTCTGGCGCAGGTGGTTGAACAGCGCCTCCACGCTCGCCACGCCCTGAGCGGCTTGGTACGGCAACGGGGCGCACGAGCCCCACAGCACGCCGAATTTTTCGCTCTCCGCCCCCACACGCCAGCGTGAAGCGGGCTTCTCACTGGCGTGAAAGATTTCCAGCAGATCGTCTGGCGTGCGGATCAGGCGGTCGCTGCTCATGGGGGCTTGCAAGGTAGCATCCCTCGCGCTGATGTCCTACGCGCGGCGAAGGAAATTGTTCCACCGCCAGGGCCCCAAGACTCTGCTGCAACGCGGCTACTTGGGTTCCAAGCTGGGCACGCTCAGAAACAACCCATCCACGAAGCCGACTCGGTAGGCTAGAAAAAGCCCGAAGGTGACGCTGGCTATCCCGGTTACCTTCGCGAGCAATCGTTCATTCGGCGTGAATCGCTGGGGAGCCAGTACCACGGGCAACGACATCGCCATCGTCAGGGTCATCATGCCAACAACTGTGCCCAAGCCGAAGAGTGCCAAGTAGAGCATGGCCCAGCCCGCGGCGCGAATCGTCGCCAGCACCAACAACGCGATACCCGCGGAGCCAGCGAGCCCGTGCACGATGCCAACAACCAACGGCCGGATCAACCAGCCCGGCGTTCGCATCGAGGAGGCACGTAACGGTTCCTCTTGCGCAATCGCCTGTGATTTGTCCTTAGCCAAATCGCTCATGTGGCCCAGGGTGCCGCTCAGATTCATGGCGCCGAGCACAATCAACATTACCGCGACGGACATCTCCATTGAAAGGCCAAGCCGTGGAGGCACTACCAACCCAAACAGAATGATGGCGCCACCGACGACCAGAATGGTGAGGCTATGCCCAATTCCCCAAAGCGCGCCCATCAGCAATGCCGCCTTGGGCCGACGTTCGCGACTGACCATGGTGCTCACGGCAACCACGTGATCAGCATCGGTAGCATGTCGCATGCCCAGGAAAAAGCCGAGCACGAGAATGGCAAGCAGCGTCATCGCGCTCAGCGTAGATCACAATGGGGACGACAGCGGCCAGGAGTTGCGCTCGACTTCAATGAGGGGCTTTAAGACGATAGCCCACGCCGGGCAGCGTGGTTAGAAGTTGCGGCTTGCCCGGGTCCGTTTCCAACTTCTGCCGCAGCTGTTTCATGTAGACCCTGAGGTACTGCACGTCGTTCTCGTGCGCCGCACCCCACACCTGCTTGAGCAGTTGCCGGTGAGTCATGGCTCGCCCCGCGTCGCGCGCCATCACTTGCAGCAAATCGAATTCCGTGGGGGTCAGATTGACTTCGTTGTCGTTGAGGAACGCTCTGCGCTGGGAGACGTGAACCGACAGCGGACCAATGCAAAAGATCTCCTCCTGGCTTCCCTTGCGCGTGCGATCACGGAGCGCCACTCGCAAGCGAGCGAGCAGCTCTGCTTCGCGGAAGGGCTTGACCACATAGTCGTCCGCTCCGTCGTCGAGCGCGCGAACTTGGTTCCCTTCGTCGCCGCGTGCCGAGATGATCACGATGGGCACCGCTGAAGTCCTCCGGATTTGCGTGATCAGCTCAAAGCCCTCGCCGTCTGGCAAACCGAGATCGAGCAGGATCACCTGCGGCGAACGGGCTGAAAACGCCGCGAGGCCTTCGCCCAATGTCGCCGCCTCCCAAACGCGATACCCCTGGCTTGCGAGCGTCGCCTTCAAGACTCGCCGAATCGGGGGTTCATCGTCGACGACGAGAACGGTCGCGCTCACGACTGCAAGCTCCTTTGCGTCCACGGGGAAACCGCAGGCGTTGCGACGTAATCCGCGTCAGGGATCGGCAAGCGAAGCTCAACCAATGTGCCGCCCCCCGTCGGACTGCTGAGCGTGATTGACCCCTGATGCGCTGCGGCCACCGCACGGCAAATAGTGAGACCCAGCCCCGTCCCTCCATCCAGAGCCGAGGTGCCCCTTCCCCGATAGAACTTCTCGAACACGCGTTCGCGCTCGCCCTCTGGAATGCCTGGGCCCTGATCGCGAATTGACAGCACCATTTCCTGATCCGCCTGGCTCATCTCGATGCGTATCGGCGATCCGGGCGGCGTATACCGCAGAATGTTCTCAAGCAAATTGACCAACACTTGATCGATCAGGGTGGGATCGATTGGGATCAAAGGCAGATCATGCGGAATCCTGAGATCGACTTTGCGAGCGCTCAGGCGGCCCGACAATCGTGACAGCACGCTCAAAACGAGGTCGTCGAGTGCCTCAGAACGCTTGTTCAAGCTAATGCTACCGCTTTCAAGGCGAGTCACGCTGAGCAAGTTGGTCAGCAGAGCATTCAGGCGCTCCGTTTCCTCCACGATGGTCACAAGCAACTCGTGCTGGGTAGGTGTTTGCCCAGGGTGAGTGAGCAACGCCGTGCCAGCAGTCAAGATCGACGACAATGGGGTTTTCAGATCGTGCGACACAGAACTCAACAATGCGTTGCGCGTTCGTTCGGCCTCCGCATCCACTTCAGCTTTGCGCGCTGCGGCCTGCAATGCGAGGCGCTCGATTGCTGCGCCCATCCGGTCAACGCAGGTGTCGAGCAACAACTGCTGTTCGGCTGTGGGACGATCGGCAGCGCCCGTGGTGATCTCGATCAACGGTTGCAAACGCACACGCGCCTGCGATCCGAACAGGCGCTTGAGGTGCGGTTCTGCAACAGTGGGCAGTTCCGCCACCGTTGTGATTTCTGACAGATCAAGGCTGAGCTCGCACAAGATCGAGGTCCGCGCCTCACTGGATCGAGCCAACGTCCTTTGATAGCGAAGACGAACATTCAACAAACACACAAGCGTAGCCATCAAGAGCATGCCGACGAACGTGATCACCCCCTCCGTGTCAGGAAGAGCAAATGCAAACCTGGGAGGGATGCAAAAGTAGTCGAACGACAGCGCGCTGGTGATTACTGTGAACATGCTCACTGCAAGACCGAAGCGCGTGGAAATCAGAACTGGCCCCAACAAATAGAGAACCAGCAGGTGAGCCAAATGCGCGCGCGGCGCCCAAGCCAAGGACACCTGCGCCGTTGCAACATTGACCAGGGCTCCCCAAAGAAAGCCGCTCAGCTCCGCGTTGATGGCGCGAAGCCGGCCGGAATAAGCCGTGGCCTGCACGGGAGCGATCATTGCGAACAGTGTAATTCGCCGCTCTGCCTGCTGAGCGCATAAAGACGCAAATATTACTTAGAAACATTCACGATAAATTCACGAAACATTGGTTCTTCATAGTGGGCAGTGGCTCGCTTCGGGTTCTCTCCATTCTTCCCTCGGCGAGCCGCCCCTTCCAACCCGTTCGCTGCGTCAGATCGACAGCTGAAAGAGATAGAAAGGTAGTTGATAACAATGAAGAAATTGATATCCGCCCTACTGGCGTTCACAGTCCTCTGTTCACTGTGGGTGGCGTTCGCGCACCCCGCCTTCGCGGATGAACCCGCTGCAGCAGCGGGGACCGAAGCCGCGGCCTCTCCCGCCGATTTGGAGAAGCGCATCGCCGATCTCGAAGCGTACGTGAACAACGGAGCGCGCGGGGACGATGCGACCTCCAAGGTGATGGCAGCTGGCCCCGGTCACAACGGCTTCATGATGGTGTGCGCAGCCCTGGTGCTGTTCATGACGCTGCCCGGCCTGGCGCTGTTCTACGGCGGCTTGGTGCGCAGCAAAAACGTGCTCTCGGTGATGGCTCAGTGCATGGGCATTGCGGGCCTAGTCACCATTCTGTGGTGGGCCTTCGGCTACAGCATCACCTTCGCTCATGGCAGCCCCTTCTTGGGCGGCTTTGATATGGCGCTGCTCAAGGGTGTCAGCAGCTTGCCCAATACGGATTACTCGTACTGGGTGTCGCAGAACACCTTCTCGATGTACCAGTTGATGTTCGCCATCATCACCCCGGCGCTGATCGTGGGCGCCATCGCTGAGCGCGTGAAGTTCAGTGCGCTGATGCTGTTCGTCGGTGGCTGGATGTTGATCGTGTACTTCCCGCTCGCTCACATGGTGTGGGGCATTGACGGCTTCATGAACGGCGTGTGGAATGCCAACGCTTCGATCAAAGCCATCGACTTCGCCGGCGGCACCGTGGTGCACATGTCCTCGGGCTGGTCGGC
>DATJEQ010000353.1:0-6085 GCA_035496495.1 Polyangiaceae bacterium | reverse complement strand
GCCGACAAGGGCCGCGCGGTGCGCATTCCTGTGCACATGCTGGATACCTACAATCGGGTGGCCCGCGCTACGCAGACCCTGATTGCTCGCACCGGCCATGAGCCGACGCTGGAGGAGCTTGAGAAAGAAACCGGCGTGCCGCGCGACAAGCTCGACAAGGTGAAAGAGCTCCAAGCCGACACCCCGTTTTCGCTCGATCGCCCCGTGGGCGACGAGGATGGGCGGCGCTTCATCGATTTTCTGGTGCAAGACGACGCGGTCTCCCCCTACGACGACCTCGCCGCAACGCGCTGGGCCGACGAGGTGCGCCGTCTTCTGGGCACCCTCACTCCCATTGAAAGCCGCATCATTCGCTGGCGGTTCGGTCTGGACAACGAGGACGAACTGACGCTCAAGGAAATTGGCGACAAGTACAATCTGTCGCGCGAGCGCATTCGGCAGCTGCAAGAGCAAGCCATCGGCAAGCTCAAGCGCCAGATGCGCGAGTTCTGATCTCGCTGCAATACGCGCTTCCATAAGCGGATGCGAGAACCGCAATGCAGAGGCAATTCATGAATTGTCCCTGCAAATGCTGCAACGTGCGCTGAAACACTGGCTCAATTTGCTCGAATATTTTGCGCCGTGCGCCTGGCAGCGCGGCCGCTCAAATATCGTGTCAAATCGCCTCGCTGCGGGCTTGCATTATTGCGGCTGACCCCGTAGATGGGCCCTGCCCTGAGAGGGCCGAGGTTGGTTTATTGCAGATGACGCCCTTTGTTTTTCCGCGTTGGGCTAACAAAACCGTCCACATTGCTGGTGCCGTCATGGGCATCGCGCCGCTGTATTTGATTGGCCTGGTTTGGTACGGCCTATCACCGAAGACGCTGGACGTGGGTTACGCACCCCAACAGCCCATTCCTTACAGCCACGCGTTGCACGCCGGCGAGCTGGGCATCGATTGCCGCTACTGCCACAGCACCGTGGAAGAAGCAGGCACCGCCGCACTGCCTTCCACTGAAACGTGCATGAATTGCCATGCACGCGTGAAGGTGAACAGCCCCAAGCTCGCCCCACTGCGTGAGAGTTGGGCCAAAGGCACCCCCGTTGAGTGGGTAAAAGTGCACGATCTACCGGATTACGTGTACTTCAATCACAGCGCGCACGTGCGTCGCGGCATTGGGTGTGTGTCGTGTCACGGCCGCATCGATCAGATGCCGGTGGTTTACCAGCATGAGCCCCTCAGCATGAGCTGGTGCCTCGATTGCCACCGCGAGCCGGAGAAGAATCTACGCCCGGTCTCCGAGATCACGAACATGGCTTGGCACCCCGTGTCTTCCAGTGAAGGCTGGCAATTGCGCAAAATGCACCACATCAATCCCTCGACCGACTGTTCAACATGTCATCGGTAAAAGACAAAAGTACGCCTCCTTTGTATTGGCGCAGCCTGGAAGAGCGGGCGCGTGATCCTGAGCTACTGGAGCGGCTGCGCCACGAATTTGCAGATCGCGACCCCGGTGAGCCCAGCTCACAGGATCGTCGCCGCTTCATGCAGGTGATGGGGGCCTCATTGGCTTTCGGCGCGGCTACCGGTTGCCGTTGGCAAGAAGATAAGCTGATGCCATTCACTCGTACGCCTGAGGGCATGGTCCCGGGAGTGCCGAGCTATTACAACACCGCGATGGAGCTCAACGGTCATTCCGTGGGGCTGCGCGTGAAGAGCTACGACGGTCGCCCGATCAAAATTGAAGGCAACCCGTTACACAAAGACAGCCAAGGCGCCGCGAGCGCAATCGCTCAAGCCGCCATTTTGGAGTTGTACGATCCCGATCGCAGCCGCACCCCGATGCAAGTGCAGGGCGGTCAGGCCGCACCCACGTCGCTCGCTGAATTCAAGAAATTCGCCCGCAAGCATTTCAGCGAGGTGATGAGTCAGCGCGGCGAAGGTTTGCGCGTGCTCACCACGCGCACCTCGTCCCCCAGTTTTAAAGACATGAAGGCGCGCTTCGGTGCGCTGTTCCCCCTGGCGAAATGGATGGAATACGAACCGGTCAGCGACGTGAATGCCCGGGCCGGGTCGGTGTTGGCATTTGGCTCCGTGCATCGGGCGCACTATGCGTTCGACAAAGCCAAAGTCATCCTGAGTTTGGATGCGGATTTTCTCGGCATTGAGCCCAATTCGGTGTCGCACAGCCGACTATTTGCCAGTACGCGTGTGCCAGAAAGCGAAACCATGAGCCGGCTCTACGCGGTGGAAAGCGCGCTTTCCATCACGGGTTGCTCGGCGGATCATCGCTTGCCGCTTCGTTCGGAGTTGATCAAGGCCTTCACCGCAGCGCTGGATTACCAGGTGAGCCAGCGTCTCGCGCCTCCCGCAGGGTTGGGAGTGGCGCAGCCCATGCCGGCCGCGCCGTTCCTGGCCGACGCCGAAGTGAAGAAATTCTTCGACGCGCTAGTGAAAGATCTGGTTGCCAATGCTGGCTCCAGCGTGGTGGTGGCGGGGTGTTCGCAGCCTGCCGAAGTGCATGCTCTGGTGCACCGCTTGAATGCGGTGTTGGGCAACGTGCCGAACACGGTCAGTTACACCCAGCTCGACAGTACCGACACGCGCACCGACGAACAGTTGATGCAGCAATTGGCCGATGAGATCAAAGCCGGTCGAGTGAGCACCGTGCTGTGCCTGGACACGAACCCGGTTTACAACGCACCCGGCAGCGCTGATTTCAAATCGCTGCTGGCCAAGGTGAAAACCACCGTGCACATCGGCCGCTATTTCGACGAAACGGCGCGCCTTTCCAGCTTTCACGCGCCACTGTGTCACTTCCTGGAAACGTGGAGCGACGGCCTTTCTTGGGATGGCGGGGTGACCTTGGTGCAGCCGCTGATTGCGCCGCTGCATGAGTCCATCTGTCCGCTTGAGTTCTTGGCTTCCGTCATTCGGGATTCAGAAACGACGTCCCTCGGCATCGTGCGCCGCACCCATCGCGAGGTAATACGCGACGATCGCACCTGGCGCGCGGCGGTCCACGATGGCGCCATTCCCGGCACCGAAGCGAAGCGAGTGACCCCAGAATTACGCGCGTTCGGCGTGTTCGGGTTCGCGGTCAACGAGTTGGGCGAGATGAACGTCGGCAACGGCAAGTTGGAGATCAGCCTCGCGCTCGACAGTCACCTGCACGACGGTCGCTTCGCGAACAACGGCTGGCTGATGGAGTGTCCGGATCCTGTCACCAAGCTCACTTGGGACAACGCGGTGTTGGTGAATCCCGGCACAGCGAAAGAGTTGGGCATTCAGAACGGAGCTTTGGTTGAAGTCAGCGTGGCCGAGCGTCACATCACGGTGCCCGCGCTGCTTTCTCCAGGACAAGCTAAGGGTTCGCTGCGCCTGGCCCTGGGCTACGGGCGCACGAGTGCTGGCGTTGTGGCGGGGAATATCAATGCTGCTGAAGACGCGCGTGCGGATTCAGTCGGGGTCAATGCTTTCGCGCTGCGGGGCCCGGGCCTGTGGCACTTCGGCAGTGGCGCCACCGTAAAGAACTCGGGCAAGTCGTTCCCACTCGCGACCACCCAAGACAAGCACGGCATCGATCCCATTGGGCAGAAGGGGACGGAAGATCGTCTGCCGCTCATCGTCCGTGAAACAACCTTCGAAAAGTACAAAGAAGAGCCGGATTTTGCGAAGCACAAGGTGCACCACCCCCCGCTGCTGTCACTGTGGGAAGAGCCCGTCCAATACGATGGTCACCGCTGGGGCATGAGCGTCGATTTGAACAAGTGCACCGGCTGCGGCGCTTGCGTCATCGCCTGTCAGGCGGAGAACAACATTCCAGTGGTGGGCAAAGATCGCGTGATGATGGGTCGCGAGATGCAGTGGATGCGCATCGATCGCTACTTCAGTGGCGATTCCGACACCCCCAAAGTGAGCAATCAGCCGGTGATGTGCCAGCAATGCGAGCACGCTCCGTGCGAACAGGTGTGCCCCGTGGGTGCAACCCAGCACAACCACGAAGGCTTGAACGACATGACCTACAACCGCTGCATTGGCACGCGGTACTGCTCAAATAACTGCCCGTACAAGGTGCGGCGCTTCAACTACTTCAACTTCCACGAAGACATGAAGCAGGAGCGCAACCAAGTGAAGGGCATGGTGTTCAACCCCGAAGTCACCGTGCGCTCGCGTGGCGTGATGGAGAAGTGCACCTACTGTGTCCAGCGTATCAACTTGGTGAAGATCGATGCGCGCAACAACCAACGCGATCTGGTCGATGGCGAGATCCAGACTGCTTGCCAGCAGACCTGCCCCACGGGCGCAATCGTCTTCGGCGATCTCAACGATAAGAGCAGCCACGTGGCACAGCTGCAAGGTCGGCCGCGCAGTTACGCGCTGTTGGAAGAGCTAAATATTAGGCCGCGCACTCAATACCTCGCGCAGGTTCGTAACCCCAACCCGGAGCTTGGCTGAAATGGCCACCAGTGCCGAATACCTGCAGTGGCAGGCCGAACCAAAGGGCGACAATGCCCTGGCGCGGATCACGGATAACGTGGTGCGTGTGGTGGAAACGCCCAGGCCCCCCGCGGCCTGGTACATCGCCTTGGCGATCTCCATTTCTTGGGTGGGGATCTTTGGCGCGGTGGTTGGCTACCTTTTTTGGGAAGGTGTCGGCATCTACGGCAACATGAACCCGGTTGCCTGGGGTTGGCCGATCGTCAACTTCGTATTCTGGGTCGGTATTGGTCACGCGGGCACCCTGATCAGCGCGATTCTTTTCCTGTTCCGCCAGCAGTGGCGCACCGCCATCAACCGCGCGGCGGAAGCAATGACGATCTTCGCGGTGATTTGCGCCCTCTTGTTCCCCGGCATTCACATTGGTCGCCCATGGTTGCCGTATTGGATGTTGCCCATCCCCAATCAGATGGACCTTTGGCCGCAATTCCGCAGCCCACTCGATTGGGACATCTTTGCGGTGAGCACCTACTTCACCGTCTCGCTCATGTTCTGGTACATGGGCTTGCTACCGGATTTGGCTACGATCCGCGATCGAGCCACCACCACGGTGCGCAGATTGATCTACGGAATGCTGGCCATGGGTTGGCGCGGCTCCTCACGCCACTGGCACCGTTATGAGCGCGCTTACCTCATCTTGGCTGCTCTCTCCACGCCGCTCGTGCTCAGCGTGCACTCAGTGGTGAGCTTCGACTTCGCCACCGCGCAGTTGCCCGGCTGGCACACCACGATCTTCCCGCCGTACTTCGTCGCCGGCGCAATCTTCAGCGGGTTCGCCATGGTGGTCACGCTGCTGGTGCCCGCGCGGGAGTTCTTCGGGCTCAAGCGCGTGATCGAGATCCGTCACCTTGAGAACATGAACAAGATCATCCTCGCGACGGGAACCATGGTTGGTTACGCGTACGGGATGGAGTTCTTCATCGCGTGGTACAGCGGGAGCGATTACGAAGTTTTCACGTTCTTCAACCGCGCTTTCGGGCCCTACGCCTGGGCGTACTGGACGATGGTCAGCTGCAACGTGATCTTCCCGCAGCTGTTCTGGTTCAAGAAGATCCGCACCAGCCTGCCGGCAATGATGGTGATCTGCGTCCTGGTCAACGTGGGGATGTGGTTCGAACGCTTCGTGATCATCTGCACCTCGCTCAGCCGAGATTTTCTCCCCGCCGCCTGGGGCTATTACATTCCCACGCCCTTTGACTTCTTAACCTTCTTGGGCAGCTTCGGCGTGTTCTTCACGCTGTTCCTGCTGTTCTGTCGCTACCTGCCCATGGTGGCGGTGGCCGAGGTCAAGGGCGTCGCTGCCAGCGGAGATCACTGAGCCATGAGTGACGCCGTAATGATTGCAACCGAATCCCAAAACGCACCCTTGCACGGGCTACTCGCGGAGTATTCCGAAGCAAAGCAACTGGTTGCGGCAGCAAGCAAGGTGCGCGACGCGGGATATCGCGACTGGGACACGTTCACGCCCTATCCCGTGCACGGAATCGATCGGGCAATGGGCATTCGCCCTACCGTTCTTCCATGGATCGTGTTGGTCGCTGGCTTGACCGGCGGAAGCGGCGCACTGCTGATGCAGTGGTGGATGAATGCTTACGACTATCAATG
>DATJEQ010000352.1:0-4391 GCA_035496495.1 Polyangiaceae bacterium | reverse complement strand
AAAGCAGCGGAAATTGGCGGCCTGCCCGAGTACAGCGCGCAATTCCAGAAGCTATTTCCGGACAAGGGCGCCAGCGTTGACACCATTGCAGCGGCGGTGGCCAGCTACGAGCGCACCCTGCTCTGCGCCGACACCGCATTCGATCGTTTTGTGCAGGGTGACGATCACGCACTCACTTCCCAACAAAAACAGGGTTGGGATTTATTCAAGGGCAAAGCGATGTGCAACGCGTGCCACGTGCCGCCCTTCTTCTCAGATGCGTTCCTTTCGGATCAGGGGGCGTTCCACAACACGGGGCGCGGCACTGTGGGCAAGGCCGAGCCTCAGATCGACAGCGGTCGCATCAAAGTGACGCAGAACCCAGGTGATTGGGCCGCGTTCAAAACGCCGAGCCTGCGGGACATCACCCGCAGCGCACCCTACTTCCACGACGGCTCTGTCCCAACGCTGCGCGAGGCGGTGGTTTTCATGGCCAAAGGTGGCGCGAAGAACCGCAACCTCGATGTGCGCTTGGTCGACGCCAAGCTGAGCCCAGCCGAGATCAGCAGCTTGATTGCGTTCTTGGGCTCCCTGGAGTGCACCGGCAGGCTGAGTCCACTGGCTGCGCACTAGCCCTTTCCAGTGGAATTTTACCTATATAACGCTGTTCTGGCCACCAGCCATTGGCCCGCGGCGGCCGAAACGTCTATGGTCACCGGCAGAGACGCGAGTCGCCGCGGCTCACACCTTCCATGGGTCTCAGCGTCAAATTTTGGGGAGTGCGGGGCAGCATTGCTTGCCCGTCGCCGCGCCACGTGGGCTTTGGGGGCAACACCAGTTGCTTGGAGGTGGTGGCAGGCGACACGCACATCATCATGGATGCGGGCACAGGTATTCGCGCGCTGGGCCAAGAGATCCTGAAGAACGACATTCGCTTCTCGCGGGTGATGCTGACCCACACGCACTGGGATCACATCAACGGCTTTCCCTTTTTCAGCCCCGCGTTCCGAGCGGATCGCAACTTCACCATCATGGCGGGGCACCTTTCCGACAACGGTGGCGTGAAGGCCGTTTTCGCGGGGCAGATGGCAACGCCAACTTTCCCGGTGCCGCTCGAAGCGATGACCAGCACGCTGACCTTCGAAGATTTTCGGGCGGGTGACACCTTTGAACTGGCCCCAGAGGTCAACGTGCGCACTGCGATGCTCAATCACCCCAGCGGTGCGACTGGTTATCGCATCGAGTACGGCGGTCGATCGCTCTGCTACGTGACCGACACGGAGCACATTCCCGGCAAGCCGGATCAGAATATCTTGGGGCTGATCGAAGGCTCTGATCTGGTGATCTACGACAGCACCTACACGGACGACGAATTCCCGTCCAAAGTCAACTGGGGGCACTCCACATGGCAAGAGGGCGTGCGCCTGTGCCGCTTGGCCAACGCGAAGAAGCTCGCGATCTTCCACCACGATCCGGATCATGAAGATAGTTTCATGGAGCAGGTCGAGAAAGACGCAGCGAAAATGTGGTCGGGGGCGATGGTCGCGCGGGAAACGATGGTCATCGATCTGGGTTGACGCTATGGGTTCGCCCCGCAAAGGGCCCCATTAACCCAGCGAGTGCTTGAACATGTCCGCTCAGGATCTGATCGCCAAGAGGCGCACCTTCGCCATCATTTCTCACCCCGACGCCGGTAAGACGACGTTGACGGAAAAGCTGTTGCTCTTCGGCGGCGCGATCCAAATGGCCGGCGCGGTGAAAGCGCGCGGCGAACAGCGGCGCGCGCGATCGGATTGGCTCAAAGTGGAGCGTGAACGCGGCATTTCAGTGACCGCGTCCGCGATGACGTTCGACTACGAAAGCTGCACCTTCAATTTGCTCGATACGCCGGGTCACGAAGATTTCAGCGAGGACACCTACCGCACGCTCACCGCGGTGGATTCGGCCGTGATGGTGATCGACGTGGCCAAGGGCATCGAAACGCAGACGCGCAAGCTGTTCGAGGTATGCCGGCTGCGTGACGTGCCGATCGTCACCTTCATCAACAAGATGGACCGCGACGGCAAGGATCCCTTCGATCTGCTCGATGAAATTGAGCAAACGCTGGCCCTCAACGTGACGCCCGTGAGTTGGCCCATCGGCATGGGCTCCCGATTCTTGGGTTGTTACGATTTGCTGCACGATCGCTTGTTGCTGCTGGACAAGTTGCAGAAGAACACCCGAAGTGAAGGCATTGTGTGTCAGGGGCTGGATGACCCGAAGCTGGAGCAGCTCGTGCCTGCAGAAGCCCTCGCTGAGCTGCGCGAACAAGTGGCGATGGCCAAAGGGCTGTGTCCGCCGTTCGATGTGCAGGCGTATTTGGAAGGGCATTTGACGCCGGTGTACTTCGGCAGCGCGATCAACAATTTTGGCGTCAGTGAGTTGCTCGCTGGGTTGGCTCGTTTTGCACCGAAGCCGCGGCCGCAAAAGGCCCAGGAGCGCACGGTTGACCCGCAGGAAGACAAGGTGGCCGGGTTCGTGTTCAAGATCCAAGCCAATATGGATCCCAAGCACCGCGATCGGGTGGCGTTCATTCGCCTTGTATCCGGCCATTTTTTGCGCGGTATGAAGCTGCTGCATGTGCGCGAGGGTCAGGAATTCAAAGCCCACAATCCGCTTCTGTTTTTGGCGCAAGATCGCGAGTTGGCGGAGGAAGCCTGGGCCGGCGATATCATTGGGCTGCCCAACCACGGAAAATTGCGCGTCGGTGACACTCTGACTGAAGGTGAAGTGCTGCATTTCACCGGCATTCCCAGTTTTGCCCCGGAGTTGCTCCAAGTGGTGCGTCCTGCGGATCCGTTGCGTGCCAAGCATTTGAGCAAAGCCCTGAATCACTTAGCGGAAGAGGGCGCGGCCAGCGTGTTCAAGACGCGCATGGGTTCCAATTGGGTGATCGGCGTGGTGGGTTCACTGCAATTCGACGTGCTCGCCGACCGCATTCGCACCGAGTACGGCCTAGAAGTGCGTTTCGAAGGCACGGCGATCTTCGCGGCGCGCTGGGTCGAAGCCGCCGAACACCAAGTGCTCAAGAAATTCGAAGACGAACAAGCCGCGGCGCTAGCCTACGACCACACCGACGCCCCCGTCTTCCTGGCCCGCAACAGCTGGCATCTGGAGCGCACCGAAAAAGATTACCCCGATGTGCGCTTTCTGAAGACGAAGGAATTTAACTGAGCGCCGTGCGCGGTTGCTGCGCTTCACCCACCCAATGCCGCGGCGTGTTTGCGGAAAATATCGGCGACGAAAGCCAAGGTGAGTCTTACGCCGCGGGTGGTGGCGAGTTCGGCGGGGGAGCAGAGCCAGATCTTTTCGCGATGGATCTCGGCAGTGTAGCGCACCAGGTTCGGCTCGCGGTCACCGAGGAAGCAGGGGACGATACCGATACCCAATCCGGCTTTCAGAGCTTCGGTTAACGCCTTGGCATCGTCGGTTCGCAGATTGGCGCGCGCGGCGGCACCCAGTTCGTCAAACCAACGGAAACCGGGCACGTACGTGATGCGGTTAGGATAGCCGATGAAGCGCTGAGCGAGCCAGCCTTCGGGGCTGTGCGGCACCGGGTGGCTCTTGGCGTAGGCGCGTGACGCGTAGATCGCCGAACCCAGATCGCCGGCTTTACGCACCACGAAATCACCCTGATCGGGGCGCGTGTTGCGCACCGCTACGTCGGCGTGCCGCTCCGGCAACGAAAGGACACGGGACGTCGCGGCGACGGAAACATCGAGCCACGGCGAGCTGTCGATCAGTTGGCTCAGGTTTGGAACCAGGAGCTCCGCGCAGAACCAATGGGGAGCCGTGACACTGACTTGGGTGCGTGGCGCACCTTGCTGGTCGGCGAATGCGGAACTCAGGCTACGCACCTGTTGCGCCATACTGTGAGCGATGCCGGCCGCGCGCTCCCCGGCCGCGGTGGGCCGCCAACCGCTGGAGCGACGCACCAACAGCCGCACGCCCAACGCTTGCTCCAACTGATTCACGCGACGAGTGACGGTTGCTTTGTCGACCTCAAGCTTGCGTGCGGCGGAACTCGCCGAGCCCTCATCGCGCAGGGCCAGCAAGAAGCGGAGATCGTCCCAATCCATCACCGGAGCATTATTGCACGGGGGAGGGGAGAATTCACGCCTTTACGACTGGGGGACCCAAGGCGCATACCAACCTTCGGAGGCATCACCATGACCCAACCCAATGTGCAATTGATCCAGTCCGTTTACGCAGCATTCGGCCGCGGCGACGTCGCGTTCATCACAGCCCAGCTCGCCGCGGATTCCCGCTGGGATTTCAACGTCAGGCACAGCGACGTGCCCTGGCACGTCCCAGTCGCGGGCGCCGGGGAGATCTCGCGGTTCTTTGGGGCATTGGCAGAGAATGTGACGTTC
>DATJEQ010000351.1:0-10393 GCA_035496495.1 Polyangiaceae bacterium | reverse complement strand
CTGGGCTTCGCGGCCTTGGAGGCCGGGCTCGATCTGATCCTGAGCTTGGGTGTCCCCCAAATTTTTGAGCATGTGACCGCCTACCTCGACGCACTGGAGCCGCAGTTGCTCGCGCGTGGGTTCAAGAGTCTGCGCGGCAAGGACGAATCAGCGCGTTCAGGCATTCTGTCACTGGTGCCACCTGCGGGCCACGACGCAGCCTCGCTGCGAGCAAAATTGCTGGCGCGCGGCATCGTATGCGGCACCCCCGACGGCTTGTTGCGCTTCTCGCCGCATTGGCCGAACGCGCTGTCTGAAGTGGCGCTGATTACCGCAGAACTCGATGCGCTGCTCGCACAGCGTTAGATGTGGATCTTCTTCCAATCGCCGCTGCGGAACTTCAGCGTCATCACGCCGGCTAGCAGAATAATGTAGGCGGCTGCGGCGCACCAAATGCCGATCAGGCCGAAGTGGAGCGTGATCCCCAAGATCCAAGCCAACGGCACCAGGCAGGTAAAATGCAGGATCAATTCCACGACCATCACGAAGCGCGTGTTGCCCGCGCCGAACAGTGCCTGGGTCAAGATCATACCGGTAGCCATGATCGGCGTGCACAGCCCCATCAAGCGCATGGGCCCCAGCGCCGTTTCGAGCACTTCCGGGCTGCGGGTGACGACGGAGAGCAGCTCCCGCGGGAACACCAGCGCTTCGAGCGCCCCGATCACTCCAAAAATGAGCAGTCCCAGGCGCACTGAAACCCAACCGAAATTCTCAGCCTTGTTGGGTTCATTTTCGCCCAAGCTCTGACTCACCAGCGTTGCGGTAGCCGTACCAAAAGCCAAGCACGCGGTGATCGTGAGTTTCAAGATCCCGACAACGATGGTGGTTGCAGCACTGTTGATGGGCTGGCTCTCGCCGACGGCGCATGAGGAACTCACCCCGCGAGCGTTGGAAACAGCATCGAGGTGACTGACGATCATCGAGAACAGCGCGAAACCGCTCATCACCGCAATGGTGGCGACGGCCCCGGGGATCGACAGTCGGAGGATCTCCGCGGTAATTGCGCGGTCGTCTTTTGACACGTCGAATGGTCTGAATTCTTTGCGACAGGCGGGTGTCGCAGCCCACAGCACGATGATCAGCAGGCCAATCCAGGTGGAAATGAAGCCCGCCAACCCCGCGCCTTCAATCCCCATGCGGGGGGCCCCCCATCTGCCGAAAATCAAGGCCAGACACAAAACAACATTCACGACGTTCATCACAATCGCGCTGATCATGTGCACGTGCGTCTTGCCCAGTCCGTCAAAAAACGCCTTGAATGCAAAGGTCAAGGCCATTGAGGAAATGCCGAGCAGCCGCCACTTGAGGTAGTGAAATGCCGATTCCCTCACCGCCGGCACCTTGATCAGCGACTCCAGGGCTGTCGGCAGCAGAAGGTATCCGAGGGCCGTGAAGATGAACCCGGCGGCGACCGCGAAGATCCACGCGTTGACACAGACGGCTCCTGCCTCGCGCTGTTTACCTTCTGCGTAGCGCCGCGCCGTCATCGCCTGAGTGCCCACCGAAATCGCGCTCAGCGAGCCGCCAAAAAGCCACAGCAGGATCAGGGAAGGCAGCAACGCTGCCTGGGCGTGCTCGGACTCGGGGCACGGCAGGCGCGAGAAGAAGACGATATCGACTTCATTGACGATGCTCTGGGTCAGCATCGCAATCACGGTGGGCGTCGCAAGCTTTAAGACCGCGCTCCACGGCGAACCCATGAGCAGCGTGTTCGGGCCCCGGGGAGGGGGAATTGACGCGGCGGCCATGGGGGGCGGGAGCCTAGCAGCGCCCGGGAACCGGGTACCACTGTTTCAGCCGGCGCTTGCTACAGTGCGGCCACCAAAGCGTTCCAGCAGCCCCTGAGCTTCTTTGTTGCTAGGGTCGGCCGCAAGCAGCCGGCGCAGGGTGGCAATTGCGTCGCCGCGTTGACCCACGCGGCGCTGGGTTTTCGCCAGGTACAACTGCGCACCGGGGGCGCTGTCCGTCGTTGCCCACTGCTGTGCAACCTTGAGCGCTTCGCCCCAGCCCGCGGTGGCCGCGGCACAATCCGACCACCCATGAAGCACCGTCGGATCCTCAGGGTAACGCGCGCCCAGTTTGCGATAGACGCTGAGCGCGGCAACTCCGTGGCCGTTCTTCAGGTAATCCCTGGCTTGCGACAATGCGCTCTTGACGGCGTCGTCCATGGGCGTTGCATTGTCGTCGGCGTCATCGACATGGACGGCTTGCTCATGAGGGGTCGGAGCCGCAGTTTGCTCAGCGAACGCGCTCGGCGGTGTCGCAACCGCTGGCGAAGCTGCAGGCGAAGCCCCGGGGGGAGGCGTTGCAGGATTCACCGCGGGCGCTGTGGGCTTGGGAGTGACGGGCAGCGGTATCGCCCGCTGTTCGACGCGGCGCACCTTGACGCGATGCGCATCGCTGGGTGCCCCTGTGGCAACCGGAATGGCAAGTGCTTTCGAGGTTACTAGGGCAGTGCGCACTGGCGCTTCAGTTGCCTTAGAGCGATGCAAGCCCATACCAATCGGCAACAACACAGCGGCTGCCGCGATGGCAATCGATGCGAGCGTGCGGCGATTCACGTCGAGGCGTGGCTTGTTCACGATCGCTTCCATTGCTTGACGCATTTGGGCGGCCGAGCTGAAGCGATCTTTGGGGTCGAGGTTGAGCGCTTTGGCCAGCAATTGGTCGACGGCATTTGAAATAGGCTCGCGGGTGCCGCGCTTGCTCGCGGGGGGTGGTACCAGGTGCGCCTTCTTATCGAGCAGCGCGATCGTAGTGGGAGCAGTGAGCGGCAGGTGCCCCGTGATCAGTTCGTACAGCACCACCCCCAGCGCGTAGATATCGGCGCGAGCATCCACGGGGCCACGCGCCGCCTGCTCGGGCGCCATGTATTCGGGCGTGCCCAAGAGCGACATCGCATCATCGGGGTTTTGCGTCTCATTCTGATCTTTGACGCGGGCGATGCCAAAATCGAGCAACTTGAGGCAGTTGTCGCGAGTGATGAATAGATTGGCCGGCTTGATGTCGCGGTGGATCACCCCGGCACTGTGTGCGGCCTCAAGCGCGCTCGCCGCTTGAACGCCCAGCTCTAGCGCTGGACGCACCGGCATTGGGCCGCCCTTTTCATTGCGCCGCGCCAGCGTCTCGCCTTCCAGCAGATCCATGGCGTAAAAAGCGCGGCCGTCGCTGGTGGTGCCAAAGTCATGGAGCGTGACTAAGTTCTTGTGCGACAAGCGCGCCACAGCGCGCGCTTCACTGCGGAATCGCAACGTCACCTCACTGTCATTGCAGCGCGCCAGCGGCAAAATCTTCAGTGCGCTGCGTCGCCCCAAATCGAGGTGCTCTGCCTCATGCACTTCGCCCATCGCGCCGCGAGCAATCAGTTTCAAAAGGCGGTAGCGCGTGCCCGGCAGCACGGCTTCGTCGGCTACCGCTGGCGGCTGCGGCGATAGCGGCAGCTCAGGAATGCGGCGTTCGCTGCCCTCGCGCGTCTGCGTCACCAGTTTGGCGAACTCCGCTCGAGAGCGCGCCGGTTCCACCGGGTACAAGCGGCCCATCCAATGCGAAATGCGTGCACGCACGCCGCGTTCGCCGTTGGCCAAGCTGGGCGCTCGTTTGAGCACACGCAGCAGATCGCGCAGCGCCTCGCGCGCCGTGGGGTAGCGATCTTTGAGGTGGTAGGCAGTCAGGCGCGAGATGACGGTGTCGATCTCCATTGGCACATTGATCGAAAGTGCCAAAGAGCAGGGCACGAGCCGGCCTGCTGCGACTTCCGCCAAATGCTCCGCCGGATCGCCCGCTAGGAAGCGTCGCCCGGCGATCAACTCCCACAACATGATCCCCAATGCGTAAAGATCCGCTTGGGGGCCACCGGGTGAGTTGTTGGCGACTTCAGGTGCGACGTAGCCCGGCTTGGCGAACACCACGCCGCTCACCGTGTGGCACTTGCGATTTTCCCCGCGAGCGGTACCGAAATCGATCAGCTTCACTTCGCCGCCGTAGCCGATCATGATGTTCTGCGGGCTCAGGTCGCGGTGCACGATTTCAAGCGGCGAACCGGCGGCGTCCGTGCGTTCGTGAATGTGAGCCAGCGCTTCGGCGACGCACACGGCGATCGCCACACTGTCGGGCCATGAAATGTGTGAGCGCAGCTGGGCCGAGCGTTGACGCGTCTCGCCCAAGTTACGACCTTCGATGTACTCCATCACCACGAACGGCTTGCCCGTCGGATCGGTGGACGCTTCTAAAATCTGCGCGACACCCGGGTGCTGCAGCTGCGCTTGAATCCGCGCCTCATCGAAGAAGCGGGCGAGGAAGGATTTGTCGCGCGCGTTCTCACGGCGAATGATCTTCACCACGCAGGGTCGCTCGGCTCCCTCGATGCCGCCCGTGGTAGCCAGGAAGACTTCGCCCATCCCGCCGCGAGCAATGGGGCGCAGCAGCGTCAATCTGCCGAACTTCCGGGGGGTGGAAAGCGGGCTGACCTCGTCCATCGGTGCGCATGGTGCCAATGTAGGATAATGTGTACAAGAAAGTTATGTATATAAGTTCGGGAATGAAATCCCCGAGTTCAGCTGTTTGCTCCCCTGAATTGGGTCCAGAAACCGACAATTGGGGTTATTTGCCTGCGGAGCCTCCCAGGCTCCTGGGGATTTGCTATTGAGGCAAGCCCGAATTGGGGTGTCTTTTTTGCGGTCTTGTCGAGCAATCGGGAAGGCCGCCTATTGAGCTAGGAGAACGAGTCATGAATAAAGGTACAGCCGTTATCGGCTTTTTCCTGTGCTTCGTAACGGGCATGGGTCTCATGTTCGCGATCGATCGCGGCAAAGGAGGGGCCTCGCTCAGTGCTGAGCCCACAGCGGCAGCGATGGCAGCCGATCATTCTTCGTCACCGATTCCAGTGACGAACAAAGATCCGCAGGTTGGCAACGCGGACGCGCTGGTGACCATCGTGCAGGTTTCCGATTTCCAGTGTCCGTTCTGCTCGCGCGTCGAGCCGACGATCACTCAGATCCGCCAGAAGTATAAGCCCGATCAGGTGCGCGTTGTTTGGAAGAACAACCCGCTGCCCTTCCATCCGAATGCCCGCCCCGCGGCGGACGCGGCGATGACCGTGTTCGGCCTGGGTGGCAACGACGCATTCTGGAAGTTCCACGGCAAGGTGTTCGAGAATCAGAAAGACATGAGCGACGCCAACTACGAGAAGTGGGCAGTCGAATCCGGCGTTCCGCTGGACAAGTACAAGGCCGCGCTCGCCGCGAAGAAGTTCACCTCGAAGGTTGACGAAGATCTGGCGCTCTCGCGCAAGATCGGCATCAACGGCACCCCCGGCTTCCGCATCAACGGCGTGCTGGTCAGCGGTGCGCAACCGTTGCCCAAGTTCACTGACGTGATCGATGCCCAGCTGAAGGCCGCCCAAGATCTGATCAAGAGCGGCACCAAGAAGAGCGAAGTATCGCTGGCTCTGACCAAGACGAACTTCACTGCCCCAGAGGCGAAGCCCGCTCCTTCGGACAACGGGCCCCCCGCCGCCGACAACACCGTGTGGCGCGTGGACGTCGCTCCGGACGATCCGCAGCGCGGTCCAAAGAACGCAGCCGTCACCATCGTGGAATGGTCGGATTTCCAATGCCCGTTCTGCGCCAAGGTCGAGCCGACCTTGAAGCAAGTGCGCGACACCTACAAAGACGACGTCCGCGTCGTGTGGAAGGACAACCCGCTGCCGTTCCACCCGCGTGCCAAGCCCGCGGCAACGCTGGCTCGCGCGGCCTACGCCAAGGGCGGCGATGCGCTGTTCTGGAAGGCGCACGACGCGATGTACGACGGGCAGAAGATTGAAGATGCCGATCTGGAAGCGCTGGCGAAGAAGTTGGGCCTCGATTGGGCCGGCGTCAAAGCCGCAATCGATTCCAACAAGTACGCCGATCATTTCAGCAAGACGATGGACCAGGCGGATTCATTGGAAGCCCGCGGCACGCCGCACTTCTTCATCAACGGCGTGCGCTTAACCGGGGCACAACCTTGGGAAAGCTTCAAGGCCACGATCGATGCGCAATTGGCTAAGGCCAAAGGCATCGCGAAGAACGGCGTGGCGCCGGATCAGGTGTACGCGGAAATCATGAAGACCGCCAAGGCGGCCGGCACTTTGGATAAGAAGGATGTGCCGCCTCCGTCGAAGGATACGCCCGTCAAGGGCGCCGCCAACGGCAAGGTCGTGATCCAGGAGTGGTCTGACTTCCAGTGTCCATTCTGCGGACGCGTGGAGCCAACCATCAAACAGATCATGGACAAGTACGGCGATAAGGTGAAGATCGTGTGGCACAACATGCCGCTGCCATTCCACGAGAATGCTGGGCCGGCGGCCGAGGCTGCGTACGAGGTATTCCAGCAAAAGGGCAGCACTGGGTTCTGGGCTTTCCACGACAAGCTGTACGGCAACCAACAAGCGCTCACTCGGCCCGATCTGGAGAAGACCGCGCAAGAGCTGGGCGTCGACATGGCGAAGTTCAAGGCCGCACTGGATTCGCACAGTCACAAAGCCGCGATCGACGCAGACGCTGCCGCAGGGCAGAAGCTCGGGGTCAACGGTACTCCGGCATTCTTCGTCAACGGCTACTTCTTGAGCGGCGCTCAGCCGTACGAGAAGTTCGAGAAGCTCATCAACGTAGCGTTGAAAGAGTAGTCGCAAGCGCGGTACCGCCGAAATAAAGGCGATGAGAACGGGTCGGCTCTGCCGGCCCGTTTTCTTTTTGTGAGCGTGCTATTCTGAGTTCATGTTGCGTCACACGCTGGCGGTGGGGGCCTTGGGCTGCAATTGCAGCATCGTTGCCGACGAGCAATCCAAAGTGGCCATCGTGATCGACCCCGGGGGCGATTTTGAAAAGATCCGCGCGCTGCTCGAGCAAGATGGCCTCCAGTGCGTTGCCATCGTGCACACGCACACTCACATCGATCATGTCGGTGCAACCGCGCCGCTGCAGCGCCATTGCAACGCGGGCGCTCTCATTCACGAGGCGGATAGATTCTTGTATCAAATGCTGCCCGTGCAAGCGGCGCTGCTTCGGGTGCCGCCAGTCGAGCAATGCGACGTAGAAGGCAGTTTGGTCGACGGAAAAGCGCTGTCCTTCGGGGCCTTCGAGCTTGGCGTGATCCACACGCCGGGACACACGCCGGGCAGTGTCAGTTTCTGGCTGGAGACCGAAAAAGAAAAATTGCTGTTCAGTGGCGATACCTTGTTCCGTCGCAGTATTGGGCGCACCGATCTGTGGGGCGGCGATCACGAGCAAATCTTGAGTTCGCTCAAGCAGCGCGTGATGACACTGCCAGATAGTACTGTTGTTGTACCCGGCCATGGCCCGAACACGACTATCGCTGCCGAACGCCGTACGAATCCGTTCTTGCAGTAACGACGCTTCGCCGATTTACTCGGCGTAATCCAAAGAATGAGCGGCGGCGCGTTCAGTAGGGATTGTCGTCGGCGGGTTTTGGTGCCGGCTTCGGCGCGGGGGCGGGCTCGGGCTTTGGCGCGGGAGCAGGTGCCGGTGCGGCGGGGGCCGGCGCGGGGGCGGGCTTTGGTGCGGGCTTCGGTGCGGGCTTTGGCGCCGGTTTTGGCGCGGGCTTCGGTGCGGGCTTTGGCGCCAGTTTCGGCGCTTTCGCTGGCGTCGGCTCCGGTGCCGGCGCAACTGCAGGCTCGGCGCTGGGTGCTTGGACTTCTTCGGGAGCCGCGCTGGCTGATGCTGCCGCCGCTGGTGCGCCCGCGGCGCCTTCCGGTGCGGCACTGGCTGCGGGCTCGACGCTGGCACTGGGCGCGGCGGTTGCTTCCGGTGCCGGCGGAGGTGTTTCAACCTGTTTCACCGCGGGTGCGGGAGCAGGCGGCGGTGCCGCGACCGGCTGTGTCGGGGGCTTATTACCCATTAAGTAGAAATAACCGCCGCCACCAATTGCGGCTGCACCGAGCGCGACCAAACCGATGATCAACCCGGTGTTGCTGGATTTCGGCGCGGGCTTGGACTTCGCTTTGCTTGTGGCCCCCGTGGTTTTCACGCGGGCCACCGCGGGCGCCGGCATTGAGGCACGAATTGCGGCATCGACGGGAAGTGCCGCGTCAGCGGCAGCAGAAGGACGCAACGACGGGATCGCTGCGGGTGAGGCGGCTGCAGCCGTGCGCACGGCGACCGGCACGGAAGCTTGCGCCATCACTCCTGACGGGATCGCAGGGCCAGCTTTGGAAGAAGCAGGTGTCTTCGAGGAAGCGGGATTGAATGGCGCAGAAGCGGAGGACGCCGGAGGCTCTGAATCGCGAGCCGCCGACTTGCGTTCTCCTGGAGGCACCCAAACCGTAGAAGGTCGTTCGTCCCAATGGTCGTCGGTGGGATCAACGGCTGATCCAGTCGGCTCCATCGGCGGGGGACGATTCGTGGGCATCGCCCCATCGTCGACGGCGGGCGTGGGAGCGGGCGCTGCCGGCGCCATTGCGGCATCTAGGATGGCATCGATGTCGTCACCAATTTGGCGTGCGCCGGCAGTGGGCGGTGAAGGCAACTGCTGCGGTGCGGTGCTGATATTCGGAATGCGCACCACGCCCAGCCCCGCGGGTTTTTGCGAGAGTGGGGCTGCTTGACTCGGTGATTTCTGCGCGACTTGTGCTGGAGCGGGTGTCAGATTCCGTGAGGGGAGGCTCATCGCCTTGGCTTGCAGCTCTTGCTGATCGGGTTGTGTGCCTCGGTTGGGAATCGCGGGCAGTGCGCTGGGTGGGGGCGCTGATGAGAGGCGCACGCCTTCGCGTTTTGCGCCGACTTCAAATGCGGAATCGGGCTCAGCGCGGTTGTCGGCTAAGCGCTCTACGGTGGTGCGCGTCTCGTCATCCAAGCGGATGAACTTGATGCCCATGCCTGCCGGGAATTCCTCACTGGCCGCGAGCGGCTCGCGCTTCCACACGACGCGGCCAACGCCTTGCAGCACGCGTTGATCTTCTGAGATCTTGACTTCGAACTTGAGCAACGTACCCGGAGGAAAAGGCGACTTCGTCTTGATGAACATTCCACCGCGGCTCACGTCATGTGAGTGGTTCTCGATGAAATCGTCGACGTTCGCGCTGCGGTAGCGCACCGTCATACTCAAGACTTTTGTGCGCGCTTCCTTGCGGTCTTGGCTGCTCGACATTGTTCCTCAAAAGGGCGTGAACAGTGCTCGTCCCGTCACGCGGGGCAAATCGTAGCTTCCCATGCCCGCATTTCCCAAGGAATCGGCAGTTATATATCTCATAAGCGTTGTTCCCGCATCAACTGCCGTGTTTCTCGCAATCCGCTTTGACCAACCTAGAGCCCAGGGTTACATCGGGCCCTTCGCATACTGCGCCCGTAGCTCAGCTGGATAGAGCGACGGTTTCCGGAGCCGTAGGTCGTAGGTTCGAATCCTACCGGGCGCGCCCACACAACTGCGCTTTTCTCGGAGCTCGTTCTGGCTTTCCGAATCCCTCTCCCGGGTTGATTTTTGAGCTAACGCGCCGTCAAAAAGCACGCAACCGGCGAACGTTTCGTGCCGATATGGCGCGCCCGAATTGGCATCGGGAGCCGGTTCGTATCAGCATGGACGTCATGAAAATTGCAAAGCTCATTTTTACGGGTTCGTTGGTATTCGGTGGCTTGGTCAACGCTTGTGCCGCGAAGCAGAACGTTCCGTCGGAGCGGCCTCCGGTTTCGAGTGAGCAAGGTCCTATTGCGGCAAACTCTTCTGCTCCTGAGCAGCCGGGATCCGCCACCGTGCCCGCGGCTATCGCCCCTGCACCCTCCGCAACCGAACCTGTCGCGAGTGCTGTGGCTCCAACACCCGCCGCGGGGCAAGCTGGCGGCGCGGCAACTCAGCCTGCGAACCACTCGACTGCCACGGCGAGCGCGAAGCCTATCGCCAGCGCGCCATCCACGAGCGGCGCGAAACCTACTGCGAGCGAGGTACCGGCAGCGTCGACGAAGTACAGCGGGGATTCGCCGTGCACGGCCACCAGCTTCAAATTTGCTGCGGTTCGCAATGCTTGCCAGCACGGGGGGCGCCCAGAAGTGAAGGGAATCATGAAGGGTGTGACCAACAAAGCGAAGGCCGCGGGTACGGATCTGAAGTGCACGAACTGCCACAGCGATCTAAAAACCTACGGGTTGAAAGACAACGCAGTGGAAGATCTGCGCAAGTGGTTGTGAAAGCGTGAACCCCCCAACCCCGGGGCTCGCTTCAAGCGGGATAAGGGGGTAGCATATTTGTATGGGGCGCAATTCGGGTGGGAGTCGGCTGTGGCCTGCGCTCACTGTGATCCTGTTGGCGGGGTGCTATAATGGTGCTGTCAACCACGAACAAATCAGCCCAGAGCAAAGGACCCACG
>DATJEQ010000350.1:0-3629 GCA_035496495.1 Polyangiaceae bacterium | reverse complement strand
CAGCCCAACTCCGATTGTACGCAATTGTACTACTCCGGCTCCGACGGCGATATTTGGTCGACCCGCAGTTCGGATTAGCTCGTTTGCTGCTACCCTGGGATATTGCTAGGATTGACTTCCGTGAAGGTGACTATGGCCCGCTCACAAAGGCTTCAGCATATTAGGTCGTTGGCCTTCTTGGCCTTTGGTGCGTTGCTCGTCACGGGCCTGCTTTCGAGCTGCTCAAGCAAGGCGGAGCGCAGAGGCCTAGCTCCAGAAGACGCTGGGGGTCTAGGACAGGGAGACGGCGGGCCGTCGCACCCCCGTTTGTGCCTACACCCCACGCAACCTGACGACCCGGCCGGTTGCGCCTGCCCGATGGACGGCGCCATGAACAACTGCAAAGTGTGGCGCTACGGCTCAAACGGCTACAAGAATTGCTCCTACGGTCAGAACACCTGCCGAGATGGGATCTGGAGCATCTGCGCCGGAGCTGACGGCGTGGCCGTCCCTCCCGCTTCGCTCGATGCAGCAGTGCATCCGCTGAGCGACGGCGGCGACTGAGCGTTTTTAGCGTTTTTGCGCTTCCAAATTGTTCATGCGCCGCGCTGCTCTGTTCGACATGGATCGAACGCTGGTGCGCGAGCACACCGCGCGCTTGTACACGCGCTATCAGGCGGATTTGGGGGAGCTTTCCCTGTGGCATCGATTGCGCAATTCCTTCTGGCTGCTGCAATACACCGTGGGCGTGGTCAATGCCGAACACGTCGCGGCCTTGGCACTGCAAGATGTCGCGGGAAAGACCGAGAGCTGGATGCGGCAGCGCTGTGAGCATTGGTTCACACACAATATCGAGCCTCACATCACGCAGGCCGCTCGAGATGCGGTGGCGGCGCACCAAAGAATGGGTGATTTGTGCTGCATTGTCACCGCCGCCACGCGCTACGTCGCTGAGCCGGTAGCGCGGGCGTTCAATATCGACCACATCGTGTGCACGGAAATTGAGCAAGAGGAGCAAGCATTCACCGGTCGTTTCATTCCACCCATGGCGTACGGCCCAGGCAAAGTGCTCAAAATGCAGGAGTTTGCACGGCAGTTTGAGTTCGAATTGAGAGAGGCGACGTTCTATAGCGACAGCATCACGGATTTGCCGCTGTTCGAATGCGTCGGCATTCCAGTCGCCATCAATCCCGATCAGCGGCTCTCTCGCTTGGCCAAGCGGCGCGGGTGGCGTATCGAACAATGGCGCTGAGTGGAGTGGGAAGACAGCCTGGGCTCAAAGTGTTAGCTTCGTAGAGAGCACATGAGCGAGAAGACGGGCTTCGGGCGCAGATTCTATTGGGTACGCGTTTGGGTGCTCTTCACGGTGTTTCTCGGAGTCTCCGGCTGGGCGCTGTGGGACATGAAGCAACGCCGCGATCGCAACAACTGGCACCGGCCGCTCAATGTCGCGTTGGTGCTGCTGCGCATGGGCGATATCCCCACGAGCGCGACAGATGCGGTGAAGGTGAGGGCGGTGGCACTGCAGGATCGGTTGCAGAACGAATTTCAAAAGTGGCACGGGGGGAATGAATCCCCGTTCAGCTTTTCGGTGTACGGCCCACTGGATGTGACGCGGCCTCCCCCGTCGAGCCAGGGCGAGGGTTTCTGGCAGCTGGCGACCTTCGCTTATGAGCAGTGGCGTTATCTCAGTAAGATCGATCGCCAGGTGGGGGTTCCATATTTCGGTGCTGATTCAAGAATTTACCTGTTCGTTCGGCCTGCTACCGGTGAGCTCCAATTTGTCGAGGGGCAAAGTCAGGAGGGAGGGCGCGTGGGAATTGTGGAAGTCCAACTGTCGGATTCAATGGTGGATTTTGCGTTGTTCGTAGCAACGCACGAACTGTTCCATACGCTGAATGCTACGGATAAATACGATGAGTACGGCCGAGCTCGCATGCCCGACGGGTTTGCAGAGCCTGACAAAATCCCTGTCTTTCCACAGAGTTACATTGAGGTGATGGCGCGCAATCGGCCGCTGGATGCGGAGAACGAAGAGCCCCCGCAAAGTTTGGATGAGTTACGCGTCGGTGCAGCAACCGCGAAAGAAATTGGCTGGATCAAATGATGCGTTTTGAAATGCGTTTGCAGCGTTTGTGACACACGGGCGTGCGACAATGAAGCTGGGTTTGGCCTCAGCGGCCTCCCCGGCCCCCAGCAACCCGGCCCAGCAACAAGGAGGAGTGAGCATGAGAGCGTTAGCAATCAAGCAACCCTTGGCAGTGAGTCCTTCGGAAAGGCTGCCGCAGAATCTTTTTTCATCGCAGGGTAGTTTTTCGGGGCATGGCAGCTTTTTGAAGCGCCCCAATCCTTCGCAAGGCGAGCTGCTGGAAAAGCACCGCGCGCTGAAGCTGGAGTTGGGCGAGCTGATGCGCCGCGGCACGCTGACACCCCAAGAGCAGGATCGTGCGCGGGCTTTGAAGAAGCTCAAGTTACTGGCAAAAGATCGGCTACAAGAGTTTAGCCGCTAAAAAGGGCGACTTTTCCTAGCCCTTCCTTGGCCCAACGATCCGCGCTATATTGAACGGATGCGGTGGCCCGGGGTATTAGCATTGGGTGTAGTGGGAGGCGGTTCGCTCTTGTGCGCGGTTGCGTCCGCACAGTTCCCCATGATCGCGCCTGCGGCGAGTGGTACCGCTGCGCCCGCGAGTGATGCCGCACCCGCTGCGAGCACAACTGAGCCAACAGCAGCTGCTTCTTCAGCGGCTGCCTCTCCGGCGGCGGCGGCTACAGGGACGCAGTGTTTTCCCAGCTGCCGCCCGGGCTATGTGTGTGGCCCGCAGGGCACCTGCGTTTCTGCGTGCAATCCCGCCTGCCTCAGTGGGTTTGAGTGCAGCGCCGATTTGCACTGCGTCGCGCTGGCATCCACGCCGGCATCTACGCCGGCTTCTGCTTCCACGCAGGCGAAGCCTGCTGACGAAGATTACTATCAGCCTACTGCAGATCAGGATCGCCCTTATTACCACGACCGATTGTATTTGCGCCTCGCGCTGGGGTTTGGCGGCGTAGCGGGAAAATTCAGAAAATTTAGCGACGGCAGCGATCCGTTTCAATTCTTCGGCGGCGGTGGCGCGTTAGAGATCGCGCTGGGCGGTACTGTGGCCCGCGGCTTGGTGTTGGGCGGAGGGATCTACAGCACCTCCAGCATTGACTTGCGTCGGAAGGACGCGGGGCAGACGCGCGCCGTGGGCAGCGGCAGCTTCACCCTCCTGGGGCCGTTTGTGGATTGGTATTTCAAGCCGGACGGTGGCTTTCATTTGCAGGGCGCTGTGGGGCTCACGTCCAGCACCGTGCGCGGCAGTGGCCGTTATATTGAGATCCAGGATTTCGACGGCGTGGGTGCGGGGGTGATGGTCGGCTTTGGCTATGAAGCCTATGTCTCCAAGATGTGGAGCTTGGGCGGCCTGTTCCGCTTGCAAGCCGGCAGCGCGAAGTTGGAAGGCGTCGACACCAACAGCAAATTTGAAGCAGGGTTCATTTCGCCGGCACTGCTGTTCGATGCAACCTTCCACTGATACCAGCGACCCGCCGAGCGTAGGTTGTCCCCTTCGAGCGCTTTGTCCGATTTTCGGGACGGAAATTCATCTCCCCCGGAAGGTGCTGGGCACTTT
>DATJEQ010000349.1:0-4010 GCA_035496495.1 Polyangiaceae bacterium | reverse complement strand
GTAATTGCATGCCCATGCGGATTTTTCGCATTCCGCCTGCCCCTGAGTGATGGGTTTCCCCATTTCGCGAGCCATCAACAGGGCGAGCTTGGGGGCCCGCTCGCGCAAGAGCCTGACTGCGCCGCGCAAACACCGCTGACGTTCGGCCCATGATGTTTCTCGCCATTTCTTACTCGCCAAAAGCGCGGCATCGGCGCGGGCCTCGGCCTGCAGCAAGGTCATTCGCGGCACATCTGCCGACACAACACTAGCCAAACGATCAACGGTTTGCATCGGCAAGCTCCCCTGCAATCTGCGAACCAAAAATTCCTCGCTGCACGCTCGCCCTCAGGTGGGGCAAAGCGTCATGAGGCGGATCAATACCAGTCACCCTCACGCTTCATTTGAGAGGCGACTTCCCCTCGTGAGCAACCAGCAGATCGTGCATGTCGTTTGCGTGCTCTTCTTCCTGCGCAAGAATGCCTTCGATCATGCGTCGCGTTGTGGGATCTCGATCTCCGAAGAAGCGAACCAGGTCTCGGTAGACCTCGACCGCAACTCGCTCGGCAATCAAATTTTCCGCGATCATATCGACGAGATTCTTCCCCTCGCGGTACTCGGTCGCACTGCGGCTGCCGAACGTGGCCGGATCCATGTTTGGTTTGCCGCCCAGTTCGTTGATTCGGGCCGCTAGGAGATCGGCATGCGCCTGCTCTTCGATTGCGTGCTGCAAGAACTCAACTTTTATCCCTTCACTGTTCAGGCCCGTGGCGGTGAAGTAGTGAAACTTATAGCGAAGAACACAAACGAGTTCGGTTGCCAGCGCGTCGTTGAGCAGATCGATCGTTTCAGCGACGTCACCGCCGTAATTTGGCGTCAACGCGCCGTCGCTGAGCTTGCTCCGTGCCAGACTACGAAGCTGACCAATATCGCGAAACGGGGCTTTTTCTGTGTCCATGGCGTCAATCCATGCAAACCGCGGTCCACAATTTGCAGTGCCACCCTGCCCCCGCTTGGCACACTGAAGGCACACCTGAGGCAGTATGTCGCGTTCGCCACCACAAAAACCCGGCACGCAGCACGGCACGCGAAGGCTTACCCGATTGGGGCTGGTGCTGTGCTGGGTGGTCGGTGCGGAATTCGCATACGCAGCAGTGGCCAACGGGGTCTTGGCTTCTGGAGCGGTACAGCGATTTGTGAACGCTTCAGAAACGGCTCATTTGGAGTTTGCCAGAGCTTACACGTTGATCCCTGGCTTCGTGCACGTAGAAGGGTTGCAGCTCAGCTACGAGGATCACAACATGCAGTTCGCGTTCGACTTTGATGAAGCGAACTTGATCGTGCATTTGCCTTGGTTGCTCAAGCGACGGTTCTCGGCCTCGCGGGTGCACGTTTCGGGGCTGCGCTTCTTGTTCCGTCACAAGGTGTCCCAGGTGGCGGGTCATGAAGCGGCGCTGGCGCGTTACCCCACGATCCCCAACGTCGCCGATCCTCCTTTGCTGCAGCAGCCCAAACCTTCGGATCGCGACAAGCTGTGGTCGTTTGAATTGCGGGGAGTGGATGCGCAGATCCGTGAATTGTGGTTCATGAGCTATCGCTATTTAGGTCCAGCACGTGCCACGGGAGGTTTTCAGTTGATCCCCTATGAGAACCTGGACGTGGGCCCTGCGCGGCTGACGTTGCAGAGCGGAAGACTGCACAACGGTAAGCAGCAGCTGCTGTCAGCCGATGCGCAGGGCGTGATCGATCTGTACCTCGAACCGGTGAACCCAGAGACACTGACTGGAATGACAGCGTTTGATCCGATCTCGACAACCGTGCGGCTCGACATGCACACTGAGAACATCGATCCCGTGAACCTCTATTTGGCCGATCCGAGTGTGACGCAGGTGAGTGGCGGCGGAGGTACATTGCACGTTGACGCCAAGATGGAGCACGCCAAGCTGACCTCGGGCAACATCCACTACACAATGCGTGAGCCCGTGCGGATTGCCCACGAGCCCATCGCAGTCGAGGCGGCGGTAACGTTAGATCTGGGCGTTACCCCGAGCGACGTTGACCGGAAAAGCAGGATCGACCTCATTCTGGACACCGAACAAGTGACGCTCAGCGCCCTCGCGCCTCGAAGGGAACGTTCGTCCCCAAGTTCCGAACCCGCGAACCTGGCCGTGGCCGACCGTGTGCACGGGGCAATCGAATTTCGCGAGCTGGATCTGACCCAAGACTTCCAACCGCTGCGCACTTCGTTTGACGTGCCTAGGATCTCGTCCGACCATCTGCAACGACTCGACCCGCTGATCCCCGGCAAGAGAAAGTGGCACGTGCTCGGGGGCAGGGTTGATGCAGAAATCAGCTACCAATCCCAACAAGGTATCACTCACGCTGGGATCGATGGCCATTTCGATGCCTTGCACTTGCAGCTCAAGGAACAGCAACTGCAGGGCTATGGCAAACTCCACGTGCGCTACCGTGCCGATCACCAAAGCTCCCGGCTCGATGACAGCGAAGTCCTGTTCAATACCTTGATCACGCAGTCGGGAAATCTCCACACTGACGATTGGTGGGCCAGCTTGAGTGCCAGTCGCTTGCAACTGACCGGACCTAAGGGACCTGCACTTGACGGCACGATTGTGGTGCGAGCGAAGAACCCCGACCCGGTACGGCAAGCGCTGCATATCCCCGGCATTGCCAAGCTGGTGATCCCCGATAAACCGGTGGAGGTGGTGCTCAGATTGGAACAACACAATGATTCCAGGCGGTTGCAGCTGCTTCAGGCCAAAACAGGAAGCCTGACTGTTGCGGGCGAGCTGTGGAGTGGGGCAAGCGGTGAGTGTGGCGCATTTCGTGTAGACGGCATCCCAGTGCCCGTTGGCATTTCCCTTCAGGGGGACGATTCCGAGCTCACGTGGTTCGCCAGCGAGGGCTGGTTGGCCGCTCACCTACGTGATCTGGGATGCCGTCCGCCGATGGCGAACCAGGCTCAGCCACATTCCGATGGCAAGGCAGCCGATCGTCGCGCCGATGGCAACCAGTAATCCGCCTGCCACGCCCACGCCCATATGTGTGAGAATAGTCAACCCGATCCCTTGGAATATCAGGAACAGGGGCAGGGCAGCAGCCATCAGCGCCGCAATTCCATATCCCAGCGTCCGATCGTTGGCGTAAGCGGTACCGATGATACCAGCCAGGAAAGCGACCGTCAGTAAGATGCTGGCAATCAGCACGCCTTTCGCAGCGAGCATCGCGATCACACCCGCGGCCGTTACCATGACGGCGCACAGCGAGGCCGTGGTAGCGAGCCGAGGGTTGATCGGTTGTCCCAACATTGTGCGTCGCATTGGCCTCCTCACCTTCGCGGTTCAGCGGGTTGGCTTCTTGGCGTCACCGACTCGAGTGGCGCCTGATAGGTAACCGCCATCAAGATCAGGAGCAACGCCTCCACTCCCAGTACGATGACAATCCCTGGCACTTCCTGGACTACGCGGCGACGCCGCAATGTCATCACGGCTTTGGCGATCTGATCATCGAGACTGGATTGCGTTGTAGTCGGCATGACCCCGCGGTGATGCGAAGGTCATGCCGACGTTGCGCTGGGATTCATGCAACTTCACAAATCGGCGTGCCCGGGCAAACTGTTCACGAATTGAGCCTGTCGCAATGGCGTGGCAGGATGCACCGAGGCATTTCGCATCGGTGCCCTCGCTCAGTGGGGCTCGCCGATGCGGTAGATCGCGCCGTCGGCGCTGGCTCCTGCTGGCCCGGCATCCACGCCGAGTACCGGTGCATTATCGCTGGAGACATACAGCGCACCGTCTAATGGAGAGACTGCCACACCAACGGGTCGCACCAGATCCTCGCCGGTTCCCCCCGCGGCCCAAGCCCAGGGGCCCGGTACCGGTTGTCCGCCGGCTTTAGCGCTCAACACGACCTCATGAGCGAACGTCGGTCCCGTCGAGTGGGCAACCGGCATGGGGGCATCCCCAGTTTCGTCAAACGGTACCCAGATCACCTGATACCCGACTGGATTTAGC
>DATJEQ010000348.1:0-10021 GCA_035496495.1 Polyangiaceae bacterium | reverse complement strand
TTGGGGGCATCCCGCAGAATCCTCACAGCAGCTAGGTTACCACGATGGCTGCCCGCGGTCAGCGACTACAGGCCGTTGATCCACTGCCTCACGGTGTCGATATCGGCGGCGGAAAGCGCCTGTCCCTTGGGCATTTGGCTGCCGGAGCACATGCCGACCCCGGTGAGTTTGTTGATCAAGTAACTCTTGCTGGCATCCCCTGAGAACACGCGCATCTTGCCGCTGCACTGCGAAGAGGGAACATCCACCAACTGCGCCTGAGCCTTGCTCTTAGTCGACATATCCAGCCCCTCCTTCGGCATCGCGCCGCCGTGACACTGGCTGGTGCCGCAACCGGCAGTTGTGAAGATGCTGTACACCGTGTCGAAGGTGATCGTTACAGCAACACATTGACCCGAGCTGCAACTCTGGCCGGAGCCGCAGCTGCCGCACGTGCCCCCACAACCGTCATCACCGCAGGATTTCCCGCTGCAATTGGGTACGCACTGGGCGGTGCAAGTGCCGCCGGAGCACGATAAGCCAGTGCCGCACGTTCCACAGCTGCCCCCGCAACCGTCGCTGCCGCACTCGCGCCCCGTACAATCTGCGGTGCAGCCGCATTGACCGCCGCTGCACATCAAGCCGTTCGCACAAGAGCCGCAACTGCCGCCACAACCGTCGTCCCCGCAGGCCACCCCTACGCAACTGGGTGAGCACGCGCATTGACCGGCAGAGGTGCATTCAGAGCCCGCAGCGCAGTCGGGGCCGCAGCTGCCGCCACAGCCATCATCGCCACAGCTGCGCCCTGTGCAATCGGGCATACACATGGCAACGCATTTACCTTGGCGGGTGTTGCACTGAAGTCGCCCGGCGGCCGTGCAGGTGCCACAACTGCCGCCGCAACCGTCGTCCCCGCAAGCTTTGCCCGTGCAATCAGGCACGCAAGAGCAGGCTCCGCTGACGCAGCTGTCGCCTGTGGCGCAAGTGCCGCAGGAGCCGCCGCAACCATCGTCGCCGCAGACCTTGCCCGTGCAATCGGGCACGCACAAGCAATTGCCCGTGGCGTCGCACACACCGGAGGCGCAAGTGCCGCAGGAGCCGCCACAACCGTCGTCCCCACAGGTGCGCCCAGTGCATTGCGGTGCGCAAACGCACTGCCCAGTTGTGTCGCACGCCAGGCTTTGGCCACACAT
Organism: Polyangiaceae bacterium; assembly: GCA_035496495.1. Classification (GTDB taxonomy): domain Bacteria; phylum Myxococcota_A; class Polyangia; order Polyangiales; family Polyangiaceae; genus SZUA-265. The sequence goes on along the minus strand of DATJEQ010000348.1, from coordinate 8,849 downwards.
GCCACACAGGCCACCGCAGCCATCGTCGCCGCAAGCGATGCCCTGGCACGCGGGCACGCACGCTGCCGAAACGCAGGCCCCGGTACTGCCGCACAGCTCGCCGTCTTGACACATGCCACACACGCCGCCGCAACCGTCGTCACCACATTGCTTGCCAGTACACTGAGGAACGCAGGCTCCTACTCCACCTAGGCTTTGCAGATAGGCCTGAAGCTGAGCTGCTGCGCAATCCGACAGCGGCATATTGGGCGGCATTGCGCGCTCATCAATAGTGCGCCTTTGAATGCGGAATTGGTTGTAGGCAATGTCGGCTTCCGTGTCGAAGTTGACGTCGATGGGGGAGTCGAAGCGCGCCGGGCCGGTAGCGTTCACCGTGTGACACACCAGGCAGTTGGCGGCGAAGAATGGCTTGGCATAGTCCGTATAGGTGAGGGGGACTTGTGTGCAGCCTGCAGGCAAAACAACCGGACCGCCGTCAGGCGTTGCAGCTGTATTAGTCGTTGAGCTCGAACCCCCGCTTGCACCGGCATGCGTGGTAGTGGTTCCGGGCGGAGTCGCTTGCCCGGTCAGTCCGCCCTTGCAGGCCCCGACTGAGCCCGCTGCGAGCAGTGCGATCAGCAAGAGGAATCGGTGCGCGCGAGACATGGAGCGGCAGGAAGCAGAAGCAAAAGGTCAGACGCAGCACAGTTTGGGCGAGTTCCAGAAAGTGTGGCAATGAGGCACAGATTTGATGGAAGCCGCCGAGATTTGCACAGTTTGGACGGCGCTGTAGGTGTGACTGCTACATTCTCAGGCCGGGCGCGAAGATTTTGCGCGCAATTGGGGCATAACCCAAGGCCGTGTGGTCAGCGCACGGCGAAGGGATAAGCTCCGGCCGTGAGAAAGCTTCCCGCAGAGCCGCCGGGGTCACAGATCACGTCGCCGGAAATGTTCGCGCGCCGGCGTGAGTTCATCAAGAAGGCTGGGCTTTTTGCGGGAACGAGCGCGCTATGGGGCGTCGGGCTCAGTGCGCTCAGTGGTCGCGGGCAAGCCGACAAGTCTGCGGTGCCCAAAGTTCAACCTGCGCCGGGTTGGGCATTTCAGAAGAACAACGCGTTCGTTGTGAACGAGCCGCTGACTTCGCTCACTGATGTGACGACCTACAACAACTTTTACGAACTGGGTGTCGACAAATCCGATCCAGCGGAGAACGCCGGGCACCTGCGCACCCGGCCCTGGACAGTGCAAGTGAAAGGTCATGTTGAGCACGAGCAAACACTCGATCTAGACACCATCATTCATTGGTTCGGGTTGGAAGAGCGTGTCTACCGCATGCGCTGTGTGGAAGCCTGGTCCATGGTCATCCCGTGGCTCGGGTTCCCGCTCGCGGCACTGATCCGCAGGTTAGCACCCACGTCGCGCGCCAAGTATGTACAGTTCACAACGCTGCTCGACGAGACACAGCTGCCCAACCAAAAAAGCGGCGTCTTGCCCTGGCCCTACGTGGAGGGGCTGCGCATGGACGAAGCGATGAACGACTTATCGTTCATGGCCGTCGGCTTGTACGGCAACCCGTTGCCCGGCCAAAACGGCGCGCCCTTGCGCTTGGTTGTGCCCTGGAAATATGGCTTCAAGGGCGTCAAATCGATCGTGGAGATCGCGTTCGTGGAAGAGCAACCCATCACGACCTGGAATCAAGCGGCGCCCAATGAGTACGGTTTCTATGCGAATGTGAACCCCCACGTCGATCACCCGCGCTGGAGTCAAGCGACCGAGCGCCGCATCGGCGAACTGTCGCGGCGTGACACATTGCCGTTTAACGGCTACGCCGAGCAGGTGGCTTCGTTGTATAGCGGCTTGGATTTGGCCAAGAATTATTGAGTAGATCGCATATGGCGGAAGCAACGGCGCGCAGAGGCATTGGGCTCGACTGGTTGCAGCCTGCTGTTCTCACCGGCTCGCTGGTGCCTTTTGCGCTGATCGCCTGGCGCGCCGCCAGCGGAGCGTTGGGGGCGAACCCCGTGGCGACCGCGCTCAATCAGTTGGGCCTGTTGGCGCTCATTTTTCTCGTGAGTTCGCTGATGTGTACTCCGCTCAAGTTGATTCTCGGTTGGACCTGGCCAATGCGCTTGCGAAAGACCTTGGGGCTTTTGGGCTTCTTCACGGCGCTGACGCATTTTGCTGTGTATTTGTTGATCGATCAGGGCGGAGCAGTCAGCCGCGTGCTGGCGGATGTGGTCAAGAGGCCTTTCATTGCCGTGGGCTTCATTGCGCTGCTGCTGCTGGTTCCCGTCGCCCTCACGTCGCGTAAGGATTCACCCAAGAAATTGGGCTTCAAGGTGTGGAAGCGTGTGCATCAACTGGTCTACGTGACCGCGTTTCTAGCGATCGTTCATTTCGTACTGCGAGTGAAAGCCGATCGCAGCGAACCTTATGCGTACGGCGAAATCCTAGGCCTGTTGTTCGCGGTGCGGCTGATCGACGCGTCCCGGAAATGGCGCGCTGCTCGCGCTAAGCACCGCGCGTGAGGACTTCAATTGCATCCCCTAGGCGCACAATCCCCGCTTGCAGCACCTGCAAGTAGATCCCGCGCAAATGCTGAGCGCGGAATTCGGGGTCAAGGTTCAATTGCATGGCGGCCAAACCAAAGCGCTGGATATATTTCTTGCAACCGTTGTGCGGTTGCGGCGTAACGCACAGCAGCGCCTGCCCCATGCGCAGTTGGCTGCCCGCGGGCAGGTTTTCTGACGACAGATCAAGCGTCAGGTACAGGTTGTCGCCGTGCAGCTCCGTCGGTTGCCCATTGGCGATCAGGCGGGCCACGTCGTGGCGTGTCGTGGCCAGTTGAAAGGCGATGCCGTACTTGTGTTGTGCGGCCCAGCGATCGTTGGGCATTCCTCGCTCCGGGGTCAACAGGGCCTGCTCGTGCAGCAAGCGCTCCCCATTGGGGCCGCGGGCGACCATCAAATCCACGGTTCCCCCTTCGCGCGGGGGTGCGGGCAATTTACGCAGCTCCTCGACCAGCACTTGGCGACTGAGGTGCTTGCTGCGATCCCCTCGCGGCCCATCAAAGCGCAGTGAGTCGCTGTCGAACGCGTCCGGTTTGGTTTGGAGCAATTCCTCTTTGCTTGGCTCTGCCTTGTGCATTGCGCTTGGGATCTACTTGGGGCAGCGCATGCTGCAACCGCCTTGGCCCTTGCACGCATTTTTCCCGGCGCAGGCGTGCGATTCAGGCACTGCGCAGCCACCTTGGCCTTTGCAGGCGTTGAGCCCCATGCAGCATGCTTTGGCTTCCGACGCCTTGCTTTCCGACACTTTGGCTTGCACCGAAGCGACGGGTGCAGGGCTCGGTTTCGCTTCGGGCTTGTCCTTGCAGGCGCCGAGCAGCGCGAGAGCAGCCGCGGAGGCGACTTTCGCTCGAAACGTCAACATGACGCGAGCTTAGCGAATGCCAGAGCCTGATTAACGAATAATCGCCCTTGTTTCAGCGAATAATAGTTTGGCACCCGATCTGAAGATCGACTCTGCCGCCCCCGACGTTGGCAAATTGGGTGCACACGCCGGGGCACACGCTGATCTTACTGGGGACGCCTGCATCCCCCGTAACGTAGTACCAACCGACGCTGTCGTTCGTCGCACAGCCGTTAACGGTATCGACGTTAGCCAACTGCACCTTGGTGCCGTCGTCCTTGGTGAGCAGCAAGTTCACAGCGCCGTAGTCGAGCTGGGGATCCGCGGGCAGCGCGAAGTCACAGGAAATGGCGCTTGAGCGAATATTCTGCAAAGCGGTCAAAAAATCCGCGCTGACGTCGCCGTTGGTATCGACCAAGTAAGCGGTGCTCGTGCCCCCGGCCTGGGCCATGGCGTTCAAGATGTTCGAAGCGCCTTGTTGACCTTCTTGCGTCGAGAAAACGCCGACCACATAGGTGAGAACGGGTTGAGTCGCGGTCGCGCCGGCTTGAGCGACCTGCAACACCGGGCCCACGGGGTCGTTCACATCAGCGACGCATTCCGATGGGAAGCCGTCTGTGGCCAGAACCACTGCGGCAACGCGGGCTGGATGCTGATTCGACCAACTGCGTGCGTAATCGATGGCGCCCTGCAACGCGGGTTGAGTGGGCGTAAGCCCAGTGGGAGCATTGGCTTGCAGGGCATTCGTGATCAGGCCGTTGCGCGTGTTGCCCAGAGTGATCGGCACATCCGGCGTGGAGTAAGCGGTGGTCTGACAAGAATCGCCGTTGAGGCAATAGCCCGACAACGGCTCGCACAGCCCTAGGTTGTTGTTGTTCTGGTCAATGCACGTGGTGCCGCGGACGCAGCCGTAGGTTGGATCATCATGGCAGAAGCCCGAGGTGCATTCGAGCAGCAGGCATTCGCCACGGCCGCGTGAACAGGTGGTGCCCGGGTCACACGCGACGCGGGCGTCGTTGGCGCAATAGCCGGTGAGATTCGGGTTATTCGGGTGAACGCATCCTGTATCCGAAGTGCACTGGGTGCCATCCGGACACACGCCGGGAATGGAACAGGGCCCGTGAGTGCCGCACTCGCTATTGTCGAAGCACTCGCTGGGAGCCCCTTCGTTGAGCTGCGGGAAAACGCGCAACCCGACGCCCATCGATGCAGTGTCGGGATTTTGCAGGAATGAGGTGAGTGCGGAGGTCACCGCGTCCCACTTGGTGACGTTGCCGGTCTTCAAGCTCATTGAGCCGGAGCGATCCAGCATGATGAACAGATCCACGTCCACACGCTCCGCTTCACGCACTTCGCTCAGACAGGCGTTGTCAGGGGAGAGCGCGTTGGTTACGGCGCCGTCGCCCTCGCCGATTGCAAGGCCCATTGGGTTGTCATTGGGTCCCGTAGCTGAGCCTGAGGCGCTCAGGCTGGTGCCACTCCCGCCAGTGCTGTGGCCGCCAGCAGCTGACGCGTCAGAGCCGTTGGCGTTGTGCCCGGAGCTAGTCGCTCCACCGGTGGAAGGATTCTGCTGGCTGCAACTGAAGGCCCAGATGCTCGCCAGCGCCAACAGGGACCAACGGACCAAACGCATACATAGAGTGGAACACGAACCCGAGGCGCTTGCCACTGATCGTCGCAAGGCACTGATGCGAAATGGTAATTTCGCCCTACCGAATGCGGAGTTTGTTCGCTCTTGATCCAGCAAAACCGTATTCGTCTGGCGGCTCTGAAATAGTGATCAATTTTCGGAGCTGCCGTTTTTGCGGCAATCGGCAGCGTTAACGCAGCGTTGCGGCCCGATCGCGCAGCGCCCGGCGGGCTGCACCGAACAGGGGGGCTTGCGGGTTCAAAATGACATGCACCGGCATGCGCTCAACCAGCGGACTCAGTCGCCCTTTGGCTTTGAACGCGGTCATGAAGGTTCCGTCACGCAGCTTGGGCAGAATTTTTGTGGCAATGCCGCCCCCTAAGAACAGGCCGCCGGATGAAAGCGCGGTGAGCCCTAGGTTCCCTGCGCAAGCGCCGTAAGCCGCCGCGAAAAGGTCCAGTGCTTCCACACACGCTGGGCATTGCTTTGCCAGTGCCGCTTGGCCGATCTGTGCTGGCGCTTCCTCTTTGTTCGCCGCGATCGCGCGCGCCAGATCTGGATTCGGGGTGAGCTTCCCTAGGGCCACCACAAAGTCGTAGATGGCATGCAAGCCTGGCCCGGAGACCACGCGCTCGGTGCTGACTCGCTGATGTCGGCCAAGGAGAAAAGCGAGGAGCGCCATTTCCTTCTCATTGCGCGGCGCGTAATCCGCATGGCCGCCTTCGGAAGCCGCGGGGATCCACTGCCCGCCGATGGGCTGCAACACCGCCATGCCAAGCCCAGTGCCCGCCGCGATCACGGCGCCGCACTGCAGTGTTCCAGTTGACGGCACGCCCGCGTTCAGCGTTTCGAGTTCGTCGGGGTTCAGAGCGGCAATACCTTCGGCCGTGGCCTCCAAGTCGTTGATCAACGTCACCTGAGGCAGAGAGAACGCGCGCTGCAGCGAATCCGCATCGATCACCCACGGTAAATTGGGAATGCGGCTGCTGCGATCGACGATCGGCCCGGCAACACCGAAACACGCCCCTTCCAGGGTTGGGGCTTGCTTGCGGCTTTCCAGAAACAGCGCCACGATTTGCTCAAGCCCTGCAAAATTGCCGCTGTGAAAAGTCTGCTCAGCCAGCAGCTGAGGCCTGCTCTGCCCAGCGTTCGTTTGGAACAATGCAATGTTTGTTTTGGTGCCCCCAATATCGCCCGCCAAGATCATAATGGCTGCTGACGTAGCAAATGTTGCTGGGGCGGGCGAGCCCCGGATTGTGCTCGCGTTGGCTCAGGGAGGGCAGTACCGTCTTTGGCATGCGCGTCGCGATGATTTCGGGTGCAACTCGAGGGATAGGCCATGCCACAGCCAAGCTATTTTGGGAAAACGGCTGGCAAATTCTGAACCTTGCGCGCACTGAGCTTGCAGAATTCTCTGCTCGCAATCTACTGACCGATCTGGCGCTGCCCCGTTGGGAAGAAGACATTGCCGGCAAGCTGGGCGGCGCGCTGCAGGGCGCCACTCAGGTGTGTTTGGTGCACAACGCGGGGCAAGCCCTGGGCGGATCCGTGTTCGACGCCAGCGTGGCCGACTTGGAGCGCAGCCTTCAGGTCAATTTGCTCGCGCCGTTCCGGTTGACCCAATTGGTGAAGCCGTATTTGCATGCCGGTTCGTCAGTGCTGTTCCTGGGCTCGACGTTGAGCGAGAAAGCCGTTGCCAATTACTCGCCTTACGTGATCTCCAAGCACGCGCTGATTGGGCTGATGCGATCGACCTGTCAGGATCTCAACGGCACGGGGGTGCATACCGCTTGCGTGTGTCCGGGGTTTGTCGACACACCCCTGCTACGCGATCGCTGCGATGAAGCGACATTACAAAGAATCAGCAGCTGGAATACGATGGGTCGGTTGATACAAGCCGAAGAGATCGCCCAGCTGCTGCTTTTCTGTGCGCAGAATCCGGCCATCAACGGCTCGGTCCTGCATGCCAATTTGGGACAAATTGAGCGCTGAGCAAGGTCTTCCCCTAAGTGAGGTCTGGCCATGAGCAAGGTCGAACAACGAATTCGGGCACTGCGCGACGAGGCGACTCGATTAGTTGAGCGCGGCAAGCCCGCGCAGGCTTTACTTAAATACCGCGAACTTGAGGAGCTGGAGCCGGAGGAGCCGGATTGGGTGCGCAGGGCGGCGGATTGCTGTCAGCGCACGGGCGACAAAAAGCAGGAACTCGAGTGTTTGCTGAAAGCCGCTCAGGGCTACAGCCTGGCCGGGTTCGTGGTGAAGGCGACGGCGATGTGCAAACGCGCGCTCGCCCTTGAGCCCAACAACACGGCGGCCACGACGCAGTTGTCACTGCTGCACACCGCACGCGACGAGCACGCCAGTGCTGCCCGGGCGCGCCAGGAAGCCAATGTTAACGCTTCGATTGAGAAGCGCCCACCGGTGGTTAAGATCTTGCCGCCGGTCACCCAACTGCCCGCGCCGCGCATTGTCACACCGATTGCTGTCCCGCTGGCAGATGTTTCGCTGGCAGCCGTTTCGCTGGCAGCCGTTTCGCTGGCGTCGATTCCTCCGCGTGCACCGCTTTCCGCGGTTTCTTTGGTGCCTTTGCTCCCCGGATCGCTGAGGGCCGAGTTGGGCTCTGCGGTGGATGGCGTCTATGAATTGGTGCTCGCGGAAGGCAGTGCAGCGCTGGCAGTGCCACAAGGCTTTGACGACGCCAGGTTGGAACGCGAGCAAGCCGAACTCGCCCTCAACCGCAGCTCGTTGTTCGAATCGGTCGCCCCTGCGACCCTGAAATCGCTGCTCGAGCAGGTGCAATGGGTGCACCTAGAGCCGGGGGAAGTGCTTTTTTCTGAAGGCTCAGAAGCAGACGCCATGTACGTCGTGGCCTTGGGGGAAATGGTGGCCACCAAGGAGGGCCCCAGCGAGATCAAGCTGGGCACCCTGGGCGAGGGAGATTTTTTCGGCGAGATCGGCATCCTCAACGACCAGCCCCGTCAGGCCACGCTTCGGGCAATCCAGTCGACCGATTTACTAAGGTTAGATCGCGAATTGATCAATTTGCTGATTGCTACGGAGCCAGGATTTTTGCAGGTAATGCTGCGCTTCCTGCGGGCGCGCTTGGTGATGGGTTTAATGCTGACCAGCCCCCTGTTTTCGCGTTTGGGTGCTGCGCAGCGAGCGGCCCTGAGCGGACAATTCCGCTTTCTTGAAATCGACCCACAAACCGCATTGATCAAGCAGGGCACCCGCGCCGACGGGCTATTTGTGCTGCTCAGCGGCAGTGCTCGGGTAGAAAATGTGGCAGTAGCGGGCCACTCTGGCGACCTGGGGCGATTGCACGCGGGCGACCTGTGCGGCGAGATCTCGCTGCTCAATCACGAACCGGCGCATGCCAGCGTGACCTCAGAAACACGCTGTTTTGCCCTGTTTTTGCCGGCTCAGGAGTTCCGAGAGCTGGTGATGGCGAACCCGCTGATGCTCGAGGCGGTGAGCGAAATTGCGCAACAGCGCCAAGCCGAGCTTCAGGCGGGACTCGCGAGCGAGGGACACCTGGATCTGATTTGAGATCGCTGGAGCAAGCATCCACAAGTTAGCTCGAATCCAATCGAGGGCGTGCCACATGGAGCGCCTGATCAGCGCAAGACTGCCTTGCTAACGCTCGTTACGTCCCAGGTGGGACAAAAATGCTTCTGCCATCGAACTGTGTCCAATGAGGGTGTTCTATAATTCAATGCCAGTTCAATGACGATGTTCAGGGATTTGCTGAATCGTAAATTTTTATTAATTTATTACTCCCATTGGTCATGGTGCAGAGCTAGGTTGGTTGCATGAAAGGGCAATGGGG
>DATJEQ010000347.1:0-26502 GCA_035496495.1 Polyangiaceae bacterium | reverse complement strand
GCGCGCTTTGACGTTGGCCGCGCCGTCGAACCCGGGCCACGGAGGCAGCCCCCCAATGGCTTCGAAGCAATCCATGCGAAATATTTGGGTGCCGCCGCGTGCGGAATCCTCACGCTGGAACCGATCGGCTTTGGTTCCTTGTTGCCCCAACGAGACGACCAGCGAGGAAGCGACCCCAAGCTGGGGATCGCTCTCGAATTCGCTGAGCAGCTGTTGGTAGTGATCGGGCGGCACCTGAATGTCTGCGTCAATGATGCCCACGAAGTCGGCGGGAGCGCCGCGGTCTTTGGCGATGTCAATTCCCCGCCGCATCGCCCAGCCCTTGATGCGAGCCACATGGGCGCCTAGGTATTCGGTCGATTTCTCCGGCGCGCTCTCAACCACCAACCAAGGCCGGCTCTTGCTTGCCTCCGCTAGCCATTCCCGCGATCCGTCGCTGCTCGCGTCGTCCACAACGAACCACAAATGCGGCCTTGTGGTCTGCCCTTCGAGCCCCGCTAGCAGCATGGGCAAGTTCGCCATTTCGTTTTGCACTGGAGTCGCAAGAACGTAGCGAGCCACTGGGTGACCGTCTAAGATGGGGGCCTCGCTGTCAAGGCGGAACTATGCGTATCCTTCTCGAAGTCCACCACCCCGCGCACATTCATTTCTTCAAGAATGCGGTGCGCATCTGGCGTGACCGCGGCGACGACGTGCTGATGCTGGGGCGTGATCGCGACGTGATGGCTAAGTTGCTCCAAGCTTACGACTGGATCCCGCACAAGCTATTGACCTCGGCGGGGCGCAACAACCGCATTCCCATGGTGGAGCTGCTGCAGCGTCAGGCCAAGGTCGGCTTTGAAGCGAGCAAGTTCCGCCCAGATATAATGCTGAGCGTCATGGGCAGCTACGCGCAGACGGCGTGGTTGCTTCGTGTGCCGAACATCATTTTCACCGACAGCGAGCTGCAATCCTTCAACCACAAGATTGCGCATCCTTTTGCCACCCGCATCTACACCCCAGAATGCTTTTGGAAGGATTTGGGCACCAAGCAGCGCAAATACCGCGGCTACCACGAGCTTGCGTTCTTACACCCCAATCGCTTCACGCCCCGCCAGGAAGTGCTGCAAATGTTGGGCGGCGTGAAAGAGCACGAATACGTCATCATCCGTGTTTCCGAATTCAACACCCTGCACGACATTGGCAAGGCGGGTTTTGGGGATTCCTTCGATCGCTTTGTGGAAGAAACGAATCAGCGCTATCGCGTGTTCCTCGTCCCTGAGGGTGGCAAGCTGCCCGCGAAGTGGGAACATTTGCGTTTTCAGATTGCACCGGATTATTTCCACGACGCGCTGGCCTTTGCCCGCTTCGTGGTGACGGAGGGCGCTTCAACCGCGAGTGAATGCGCGTGCTTAGGCGTGCCTTCAATTTACGTGAATCCCACGGTGCATGGTTACTGCGAAGATCTAGAGCGTCGCGGCTTGATGTTCGTATACAAGCAGCCTGGGCCAGCGCTGCACAAGATGCGCGAATTACTCGATCATTTGGCGCCGCGCGAGCACTGGCAGCAGCTGCGCGAACAGATGCTCAGTGAGCACATCGACGTCACCGGCTTCGTGGTGAATGAGGTCGACGAATTGTTGCGGCGTCGAAGTTAGTAGTGTGCGGCCCGGCGGCTATTGAGCGCGGGGCTTCTTGGGTTTGTTGCCCCTGCGCAGGTTCATCTTGGGGCCAATCCTGTTGAGATTGGGTGTGCCTTCCAGCCAGTTATTCCACATCGAAAATTGGAACGGTGAAGTCAGGCCGTCTTGCACGTTGAAGGCGCTGACCAAAAAGGCAGCAAGTACCCAGGCCCAAGTGCTGCGGCTGAGTTTCGCGCGATCGAGCCACAAGCCAAAATACAGCAGCAAAAGCGGCATAAAGGGCACGAACCAGCGCATGCCCACACACCAGCCCCCGTAATTGTGAGTGCGCCACAGATAGAACACAATGACGGCCAACGTCGTGGCGGTGACCACTGCGAGCTCGGGAAGATAGCGATCCCTCCGCTTCCAGTGACGGATCATCTCCCACAGTGAAAAGCCGAACAGCGGCGTCATGCTGAATAGCCCATGGTGCCCAATGAGCGCATTGAACGCATAGACGTATTTCGGTTCGTGCAGGGCGTCGATGCCGCTCTTGATCTGACGAAAATAATTTCCCGAAAATGTTTTGAGCTCGGCGTTGCCGTACGCGGGCATCAGCGAACCCGTCGTGAGCACACTGAGCCCCAGTTGCACCACCAGCCCAGGCAAGAGACACGGTGCAAATAGCAGCAGCGTTTTCTTCCAATCGTAGCTCAGCAAGTACAGGCTGACGCAGCCGCTCAAGGCTAATGAAGGAAGATCCACCGCGGGCAAAAATCCAAGACACAGGCCCGCGAAAATCCAGTGGCGCGTGCGCACTTGTAATTGATTGCGAATGCGGAACGCATAATAGAAGCCAACGAACCCCATGGCGCCGCCAATTGAGTGATTGTTGAGCGCCGTGGCGTACGCTGCGCCCAAATAGGCGAACGCGCCGGCGGCCACGCACAGAATGATGGCAAGCTGTCGCTTGAGCAGCAATTGGCAGAACCGGTACAAGTAAATCAGAAAAACGACATGGGCGAGCCAGCCGGTGAAGAGGCTCACCAACCACACCACTTCCCCTTCATTGCTGACGATCGTTTTGCCCGTCAGCTTCTCATAGACCCAATACACGCCCGCGGCGTAAGTGGGCAGCGCGGGCGGCTTTGAAGAAAGCAGGTGATCGCCAAATTGAAACTTGTCGATCGTGTTTCGGTACTGGCTCTTGTCGATGTAGTAGCTGTGGTAGTCGACGATGGACTCAATCGTCGCGTAGCGGCTGCCCGTGTTCGCGTTGGTGAGTGAGCTGTCTTGCAGGTGGAAGAGCACCATCAGCGCACTCAAGCCGATCAGTAAGGTCACGATCCAGTGCGTGAGGCGCTCGGGGCTGTCACCTGAACTCTCGTCGCTGGCGTTTTCGGTCGGCAGCGGCGCGCTGGGTGCGCTGGGCTCCGTCATCGCCGCGGGTGCTGGCCCTGGGTCTTGTGGCGCTGGGTCTTGCGGGCCGGGCTCACTCATTGGCAGTTGCCTCGATAGCACGGCCTTGGAGGCGAGGTTGTCCCCCATAGCGGCCCCAAAGCGGCCGCCCTGCTTGGTTTTCCCGCGGAAGCTCCGCTATCTTCGGCGGCTCAGGCCGATCCCCGATGCCGAGAAAATCTCCAATAATACTGAGTATTTGAGACGATTCACCTGTTCAGGTATGGTGCCGTTTTGGGCGCGCCGGCGCCAAGCTTGACAAGGCGGCCGCCCTGGCTACCCTGCACGCCCCTCGCCTGGGGTTACCGGGCAATTTCCTAGTATTTCTTCATGCCGACGATTCAGCAACTCATTCGACAAGGGCGACAGAAGGTGGAGTCAAAGACGGCCTCACCCGCGCTGCGTTCATGCCCGCAAAAGCGTGGCGTATGCGTGCGCGTTTACACCACCACACCGAAGAAGCCGAACTCGGCGCTGCGCAAAGTTTGTCGCGTGCGTTTGACGAACGGCATGGAAGTGACCAGCTACATTCCGGGCGAAGGTCATAACCTGCAGGAACACAGCGTGGTGTTGATCCGCGGTGGCCGCGTTAAGGATTTGCCCGGCGTGCGTTATCACGTCGTGCGCGGCACGTTGGACGCCTCCGGCGCTTCCGGCCCCAGCAGCACCAACAAAGCGAATCGCAATCGCAAGCGCTCAAAGTACGGCGTTAAGCGCCCTAAGGCATAACTAAGAGGTAAGCAGATGTCCCGCAGGCGTGAAGTTCCCAAGCGTAGAGTAATTCCCGATCCGCTGTACCGTGACAAGCTGGTCACGAAGTTCATGAGCGCGCTCATGTTGAGCGGTCGTAAAGCAACTGCTGAAGGTATCCTTTATGGTTCCTTCGACATCATCAAGAATCGCTTCAAGCAAGAGCCGCTCGAAGTGTTTCGTTCCGCGCTGGACAACACCAAGCCCAAGCTTGAGGTGAAGAGCCGTCGCGTGGGTGGCGCAACGTATCAGGTGCCGGTTGAAGTTCGCCCCGAGCGGCGCGTGGCTTTGGCCATGCGTTGGCTGGTGCTTTTTGCCCGCCAGCGCGGTGAGAAGACAATGCGTGAGCGCTTAGCCGCCGAGTTCGTGGATGCCGCACAACTGCGCGGTGGCGCGATCAAGAAGAAAGACGACACGCACCGCATGGCAGAGGCCAACAAGGCTTTTGCTCACTATCGTTGGTAGATTTTGCGCTGGTGAGCAGTAAGCCTGCATTGAGATTTAACCAGGGAGCTTTTGCTGAGTAGATGACGAATCTGACATAAAGGAACGGGTTACAGGAGTGAGCCTTCCGGCTCACCAACGTCCACAGCGACACTCGCTGTACCCCGATCCCTTCCGGCACATGAGTTCCTCGAAATCGCGAGGAACAGAAGGCCGGGAGGGATTTCGTTTATCCAAAGCAGCACTAGCCTCAAGCCCAGTCAGTCAGCGAATCGAAACCCACCATGTCCCGCGAAATTGCAATCGAGCGCACCCGAAATATCGGGATCATGGCGCACATTGATGCGGGCAAAACGACGGTCACCGAGCGCATTCTTTTTTACACCGGGGTGAGCCACAAAATTGGCGAAGTGCACGACGGCGCCGCCACCATGGATTGGATGGTTCAAGAGCAAGAGCGCGGCATCACCATCACCAGCGCTGCGACGAATTGCTTCTGGACGCCCTCGCAGGGGCCGATGGCGGATCAAAAGCACCGCATCAACATCATCGACACGCCCGGGCACGTGGATTTCACCATTGAAGTCGAGCGCTCACTGCGCGTGCTCGACGGCGCGATTGCGGTGTTCGACGGCGGCAACGGCGTGGAGCCGCAGACGGAAACGGTGTGGCGTCAGGCGGATCGCTACCGCGTGCCGCGCATCGCGTTCGTCAATAAGCTCGACAAGCTGGGTGCGGATTTCCAGATGAATCTGGATTCCATGAAGGAGCGCCTCGGGGTTGTTCCGGTGCCTGTTCATTGGCCCGTTGGGCAAGAAGACAAGCTGCGCGGCATTGTGGATTTGGTGCGCATGCAAGCCGCCATCTTCGACGATGATTCGCTCGGCGCGAAATTCGAATGGCAGGAGATCCCCAGCGATCTCAAAGAAAAATGCCGGCAATTGCGCGAGCAAATGGTGGAAGCGTGTGCCGACGTCGATGACGGGGTGATGGAGAAGTTCCTTGAAGGGGGAGCGGCTTCTGTCACGAACGACGAAATCTACCGCGCGCTGCGCAAGGGCACACTGGTGTTTAAGATTGTGCCGGTGTGCTGTGGCTCTGCGTTCAAGAACAAGGGCGTGCAGATGCTGCTCGACGCGATTGTCACATTGCTGCCATCGCCACTCGATATTCCTCCGGTTGATGGGGTGCACCCGGACAAGGCCGATCGCAAAGAAACGCGTAAGGCCTCCGACGACGAAAAGTTCTCGGCCTTGGCTTTCAAGATTGCGAACGACCCGTTCGTCGGCAATTTGACGTTTTTCCGCGTGTACTCAGGTCACGTTGAAAGCGGCGTCAGCTTGCTCAACGCCACACGCGGCAAGCGCGAACGGCTCGGTCGCATTTTGCGCATGCACGCGAACAAGCGCGAAGAGTTGAAAGAATGCCACGCAGGCAACATTTACGCGGCAGTGGGCCTGCGCGACACGCGCACGGGCGATACGCTGTGCGACGAGAAAGCTCCGATCGTGCTCGAACAGATGGTGTTTCCCGAGCCGGTGATCTCGGTTGCCATCGAGCCCAGAACGCAGGGCGACGTCGATAAGCTGGGCTTGAGCTTGCAGAAGCTGGCTTACGAGGACCCTTCGTTCCGCACGTTCACCAACGAAGAGACTGGACAAACGATCATTGCCGGGATGGGCGAGCTGCACCTGGAGATCATTGTCGACCGGCTCAAGCGCGAGTTCAAAGTGGAGTGCAACGTCGGTAAGCCCGAGGTGGCCTACCGCGAGGCGATCAGCAAGAAGGTCACCTGTGAGCACAAATTCGTGCGCCAAACCGGCGGGCACGGTCAGTACGGGCACTGCGTGTTCGATCTGCAGCCGGGCGAGCGCGGCAGCGGTTTCGTGTTCGACAACGACGTGGTGGGCGGCGTAATTCCAAAGGAATTTATCCCTTCGATCGAAAAAGGCGTGAAGGACGCACTCTCCCGCGGCGTGCTAGCCGGCTACCCCATGATCGACGTGATCGTGCGGCTTTTTGACGGCAGTTATCACGAGGTCGATTCCTCTGGTCCCGCCTTCGAAGTTGCAGCTTCACTGGCATTCCAAGAGGGCGCGAAGAAGGCTGGGTTGCACCTGCTTGAGCCAATGATGGCCGTCGAGGTGGTGACCCCCGAGGCGAACATGGGTGACGTGATCGGCGATTTGAACTCGCGTCGCGGACGAATTCAGGGCATGGGGCAGCGCGGCAATGCCCAGGTGATCACCGCAGAAGTCCCCTTAGCCACGATGTTTGGGTACGCCACCGACCTGCGCAGTAAGACGCAAGGTCGCGCAACGTACACCATGCAATTTGCACATTACGAAGCGGTACCTCCGCAGGTACAGGAAGACATCGTCGCGAAGATTCGCGGCACCCGATAGAAGTGAGGAATAAATGGCCAAAGAGAAGTTCATCCGCAACAAACCCCACGTAAACGTCGGCACTATCGGTCACATCGACCACGGCAAGACGACCCTGACGGCAGCTTTGCTGAAGGTCCAGGGCAAGAGCGGCTTGGCGAAAGAAGTGAAGTACGCAGATATCGCTAAGGGCGGCATCGTTCGCGACGAAACGAAGACGGTGACGATTGCGGTGAGCCACGTGGAATACGAGACGCAGAAGCGGCACTACGCGCACGTCGATTGTCCAGGCCACGCGGATTACGTGAAGAACATGATCACGGGCGCCGCGCAGATGGACGGGGCGATTTTGGTGGTGAGCGCGCTCGACAGCGTGATGCCGCAGACGCGCGAGCACGTGCTGCTGGCCCGCCAAGTGGGTTTGGATCACCTGGTGGTGTTCTTGAACAAATGCGACGCGGTGGAAGACGCGGACATGTTCGAGTTGGTCGAGATGGAAGTTCGCGAGCTGCTGAGCAAGTACAAGTTCCCCGGTGACAAGGCGACGATCGTTCGCGGTGCGGCGCTGCCGGCTTTGAACGGCGATGCCAAGTGGGAAGAGAGCATCAAGAAGCTGTGCGATGCGCTGGATACGGACATTCCGGAGCCGGTGCGCGACGTGGACAAGCCGTTCTTGATGGCAGTGGAAGACGTGTTCTCGATCAAGGGCCGCGGCACAGTGGCCACGGGTCGCATTGAGCGCGGCAAGGTGAAGATCAACGACGAGGTCGAGATCATCGGTTTCGAGCGGGACAAGAAGACGACGGTGACGGGCGTCGAGATGTTCCGCAAGCAGATGGACGAGGCCCAAGCGGGAGACAACGTGGGCTGTCTGTTGCGCGGGGTAGAAAAGGAAGAGATTGAGCGCGGGCAAGTGTTGGCGAAGCCCGGGAGCATCAAGCCGCACAAGAAGTTCATGGGCGAGGTGTACGTGCTGAAGAAGGAAGAGGGCGGTCGCCACACGCCGTTCTTCACGAACTACCGCCCGCAGTTCTACATCCGCACGACGGACGTGACGGGGAACGTGAAGCTGCCGGACGCCGTGAAGATGGTGATGCCGGGAGACAACGTAACGGTGGAAGTGGAACTGATCACGACGGTGGCGCTGGAAGAGCAGATGCGTTTTGCAATCCGCGAGGGTGGCAAGACGGTCGGCGCCGGCGTCGTCACCAAGATCCTTGAGTAGTGGGATTATTGAGTAACGCAATCAACGAGTAAAACTATGGCTGACACCACAAAAATTCGAATCCGCCTCAAGGCGTTCGATCATCAATTGCTCGACAAATCGACGACTGACATCGTCGAAACCGCGCGCCGCACTGGTGCGCGCGTTGCGGGCCCCATTCCGCTGCCAACGTCGCTCAAGCGCTACACCGTGTTGCGTGGGCCCCACGTTGACAAGAAATCGCGCGAACAATTCGAGGTGCGCACTCACAAGCGCCTGATTGACATCCTAGAACCAACCCCCCAAACCCTGGACGCCCTGATGAAGCTGGATCTCAGCGCGGGCGTTCACGTCGAAATTAAGAGCTAAGGAGGCTTTCGGTATGCCGAAGGTCGTTGTTTACAATTTGAAGCGAGAAAAGGTCGGAGAGCTGGATCTTTCCGACGAGGTCTTCGCCGCGGAGATCAAAGAGAACCTCTTTCACGAGGTGGTGACCGCTCAGCTGGCCTCCCGGCGCGCGGGCACTTCTGCGGCAAAGGAACGCGCAGCAGTGCGCGGTTCGAAGGCTAAGATCTACAAGCAGAAGGGCACTGGTCAGGCCCGTCACGGCGGTATTCGCGCCCCCATCTTCGTGGGTGGCGGCCGTGCGCATCCGCCCAAACCGCAGGATTGGTCACGACGCCCCCCGCGTCGCGTCAGGTTGACCGCGCTCAAGAGCGCACTCAGCTTGCTGCTTAAGGAAGGGCGTCTCACGGTGGTGGACGCAATCGATCTGGGCGAAATCAAGACCAAGAAGTTGGTGAGCGTGCTCACCGCGCTGTCAACACCTGCCAAGACATTGGTGGTCGACGACAAGAACAATCACAACCTGCGCTTGTCGATTCGCAACCTGCAGCTCAGTCAATTCCTGCCGCCAGAAGGCGTGGGCGTTTACGATCTGCTGCGGCACGAGCACTTGGTGGTGTCCAAGGAGGCGGCGAAGGCTCTGGAAGCGCGCTGCATTGGAGGCAAGTCATGAAGCGCACCGCTCAACAGATCATTTTGCGCCCCGTTGCGTTGACTGAAAAAGCAACGCGGCTGAAGGCCAACCACAATCAGGTAGTGTTCGAGGTGGCTCGTGACGCGAACAAGATCCAGATCCGTCACGCACTGGAGCAGTTGTTCAACGTCAAAGTCGAGCGCGTCAATACGCTGATTCAACGCGGTAAAGTCAAAAACGTCGGTCGCAAGGAATTGAAGCGTCCGAATTGGAAGAAAGCCATCGTGACGCTGCGCAGCGGCGATCAGATCGAGTTCTTTAGCGAGGCTCAGGAGTAGTTATGGGAATTCGCATTTTCAAACCAACCTCGGCAGCGCGCCGGGCTTACACTGCCAGTGATTTTAGCGATGTCACTGCGAGCAAGCCCCTCAAGCGCCTGCTCGAAGTGCAAACCAGCAGCGGTGGTCGCAATCACTACGGCCGCGTCACCTCGCGTTTCCGCGGTGGTGGGCACAAGCAGCGCTACCGCCTGATCGACTTCAAGCGCGACAAAGTCGGCGTGCCCGCGAAGGTGGCCACGATTGAGTACGATCCGAACCGTTCGGCGCGTATTGCCCTGTTATCCTACGGGGATGGCGAACAGCGCTACATCTTGGCGCCCGACGGCTTGAAGGTCGGTGACAACATCGTCTCCAGCCGTTTCGCCGATATTCAGCCGGGCAACTGCTTGCCGCTGAAGTTCATCCCGGCGGGCACCGCGGTGCACAACATTGAGATGCGCTTAGGCAAGGGCGGCCAACTGGTGCGCTCAGCGGGCGTCTCGGCTCAGCTAATGGCCAAAGAAGGCGATTACGCTCTGGTGCGCTTGCCCAGCGGGGAAGTGCGCAAGATCCACGTTGAGTGTCACGCCACGGTGGGCACTGTCTCCAACTTGGAGCACAAGAACGTCAAGCTGGGTAAAGCTGGCCGTAAGCGTTGGCTTGGTCGTCGCCCACACAACCGCGGCGTCACCATGAACCCGGTGGATCACCCCATGGGCGGTGGGGAAGGTCGCACCAGCGGTGGCCGTCACCCGTGCTCGCCCTGGGGCAAGTTGAGCAAAGGTCAAAAGACGCGCAACAACAAGCGCACGGATGGGATGATTGTGCAGCAGCGGAAGGCGAAGAGCTGATTATGGCGCGAAGTATTAAGAAGGGGCCGTTCATCGACGGCCATCTGCAGAAGAAGATCGACGAGGCCAAAGCGCAAGATGCGCGCAAGCCCATTAAGACCTGGTCGCGACGGTCCACCATTTTTCCGGAAGCTGTCGGGTTGACCTTTGCCGTCCACAATGGGCGCAAGTTCGTGCCGGTGTTCGTCACCGAGAACATGGTGGGGCACAAGCTGGGCGAGTTCGCTCCCACGCGGACTTTCCACGGGCATGCGGGCGACAAGAAAGCCGCGGCGGGTGGAACGCCCTCTCAGGCGCCGTCACCCCCGGCCAAGTCATAACGATCCCATTTCAGGCCGCATTTCACTCACACCAGTACTGGTAATTCGTATAGGAGCGTCACGACGGATCGCAGACTTGCGCAGCCCCTAGCTCTTTGCTAGGTAGCCGTTCCCTTTTTGGGCTCGCCTACCAGCGGGGCCCAACGCCCGAAGCAGCCTCTGAGTAGCCCTCAGGGCTTGTTCCTCGCGAGTCGCGGGAACCGGGTTGAGAAAATTGTCGAGCAATTCGGCTCGCGTTTTCAGGGACGACAAGTCTCGATTCGAGGAGAAACTGTCGGATGATTGCCGAAGCTAAAGGAAAATTTCAGCGCATCAGTCCGCGTAAAGCGCGGATGGTTATCAATTTGGTCCGCGGTCGCGATGCGTCCGAGGCACTGCAGCTGTTGGATTTCACCCCCAACGCGGGCGCCCCGTTCGTGCGCAAGCTGATCCAAAGCGCGCTGGCCAACGCCAAACGCAAGCGCCCGGATGTTGAGGCCGACAGCCTCTTCATCAGCCGCGCCACGGTCGACAAAGGACCGAATTCTCACCTGCGCCGCTGGCGCCCTCGCGCCATGGGCCGCGCCACGCCAGTGGTCAAGGGCATCAGCCACATCTGCATTGAGCTCGATCAGCGCTGAGTGATTTTTAAGCATCCAAAGTCTGCTTTCTAGGAACGAAAATGGGTCAAAAAACACATCCAGTTGGCTTTCGCATCGGGGTCATCAAGACCTGGACGAGCAAATGGTACGAGGACGCGCAGTACGCGAAGTGGCTGCACGAAGATCTGCGCATTAAGCGCGCGGTGAAGAGTTATCTATACAATGCAAACGTCGCCAGCGTTGAGATCGAGCGCGCTGCGAATAAGTGCAAGGTAGTGGTCTACACGGCACGCCCGGGCATGGTGATTGGCAAGGGCGGCAAAGGCATCGAAACACTGAAAACCGGCAATTTGGATTCCGCCGCTAAGGGTGAAGTCAGATTCCCCGGCGTGCAGTCGTTCACCGGCAATGAGGTGTTCATCGACGTGCAAGAAGTGCGCAAGGCTGAGACGAATGCGCAGCTAGTGGCCGAGAACATTGCCACCCAGCTTGAGCGCCGCATCGCTTTCCGTCGCGCCATGAAGAAGGCGCTCACCACCGCCATGAAGTTCGGCGCCAAGGGCGTCAGGGTGCGTTGCTCGGGTCGACTGGGTGGCGCTGAAATGAGCCGCGTGGAGACTTATCGCGAAGGCCGCGTGCCGCTGCATACCCTGCGCGCGGATGTGGATTTCGGCTTGGCCGAAGCGCGCACGACGTACGGCATCATTGGTATCAAGGTTTGGATTTTCAAGGGTGAAGTGCTGCAGCGCAAATCGCGCCGCGTGTTGCAATAATCGCAACGAAAGCCCGTCACTTTAGCGAGCGAGCAGGTCATGTTAGTTCCCAAGCGCACTAAGTTTCGTAAACAACAGAAGGGTAAGAATCGGGGCATCGCCTGGCGCGGTTCAGACCTGGCTTTTGGCGATTTCGGGCTGCAAGCTGTTGAGGCTTCGCGTCTGAGCGCGCGACAGATTGAAGCGGGTCGTATGGCCATCCAGCGCGCCGTAAAGCGCGAGGGAAAATTGTGGATCCGCGTGTTCCCGGATAAGCCAGTAACCAAGAAGCCGCTCGAAGTGCGTATGGGCAGCGGCAAAGGCAGCGTCGAGCTGTGGGTTGCCGTGGTGAAGCCCGGTCGCGTGCTGTACGAGTTGCAGGGGGTCACTGAGGCTCAGGCGCGCGCAGCCTTCAAGGTGGCCGCGACCAAGCTTCCCGTTCCAACGCGCATCATGATGCGTGATGAGGTGTTCGCATGAAGGCCAAAGAGCTGAAAGAGCGAGAGTCAGCCGATCTGGTGCAGCTCAAAGAGCAAACCCAGAAGGAATTGTTCTCGTTCAAAATGAAGAACTATTTGGGTCAACTGGATGACACCAGCCTGATCCCTAAGAAGCGGCGCGACGTTGCGCGCATTGAGGGAATTTTGGCGGCCCGTAAGGCCGAGAAAAAGGCCGCTCCGGCGGCAGGGAGTAAGTCGTGAGCGAGCAAGCAGCCCCCGAAGGTTCAAGCCACCGAGCGAAGGCTTTCCGTCGCAAGCTCATTGGTCGCGTCGCAAGCGACAAGATGGACAAGACGGTTGTGGTCGAAGTGGTCCGCTACAAGGTCGACCCCGTTTACAAGAAGTACGTCAAGGTGCGTAAGCGCTACAAGGCGCACGACGAGAAGAACGAATTCAAGCTGGGCGATCGCGTTGAGATCATGGAGCACCGCGCCCTGTCGCGACACAAGCGCTGGATGGTCAGTGCGCTGATTGAGCGCCCGGTACAGGAATAGGCGCAAGAGTAAGGGCGCAGGAGTAGGACTATGATTCAGACTTCATCTGTTTTGGACGTTGCGGATAACTCCGGCGCGAAGAGTGTCATGTGCATTCGCGTGCTCGGTGGGTCACGGCGTCGTTACGCTGGGCTGGGCGACGTGATCGTCGTCAGCGTGAAAGAAGCGTTGCCCGAGAGCAAAGTGAAGAAGGGCGAAGTGGCCAAGGCCGTCGTCGTGCGCACCACCCGCGAGTACCGTCGGTCGGATGGCAGCTACATCAAATTCGACACCAACAGCGCGGTGCTGGTGAACGCGCAAAAAGAACCGATTGGGACCCGCATCTTTGGGCCAGTGGCGCGTGAATTGCGCGGCAAAAAATTCATGAAAATCGTCTCGCTTGCGCCGGAGGTGCTGTGATGAAGCGCTTGCAAACAGGCGACCAAGTCGTCGTGATCAGCGGCAACGACAAGGGTAAGCGCGGCAAGATCGTCCGCGTGGTGACGGATCGCGACGCCGTGGTGATCGAAGGAATCAACCTGGTAAAGCGCCATTTGAAGGCGACCCCACAACGCCCCGGCGGCATCTTGGAAGTGGAAGCTCCGGTGGCCGGCTCCAAAGTAATGCTGATTGACCCGCAAACCGGCAAGCCAACCCGCGTGCGCTACAAGGTCGAGGGCGACAAGCGCTCACGCTTGGCCAAGAGCGGCGCCGAGATCGCAACTCCCCAGCGGTAACTGGGCAGCGCTAAACTTAGGCAAAGGTATTTATGTCTGAAACCACTCAGCCGCGCTTGCGCGACAAATATCACAAGGAAACTGTCCCGGCGCTGGTGAAGCACTTTGGGTACAAGAGCGCCATGCAAGTGCCTCGCCTGCAACGCATTGTTGTTAACATGGGTTTGGGCGTTGCCGTCGGCAACCCGAAGGTTATCGACGCCGCAGTGGCCGAGGTGGCCGCAGTAACCGGCCAGAAGCCAGTGGTGACGCGTTCGAAGAAATCCATCGCAACCTTCAAGTTGCGCCAGGGCGTGCCCATTGGCGTGATGGTGACCCTGCGCCGCGAGCGCATGTGGGAGTTCTTGGATCGCCTAGTGACGATCGCGCTGCCGCGAGTGCGCGATTTTCGCGGCGTCAGTTCGCGCGCTTTCGACGGCGCCGGCAATTACACTTTGGGGATGAAGGAACAAGGCATCTTCCCCGAAATCGATTTTGACAAGGTCGATGCAACACGCGGAATGAACATCACCTTTGTGACCACGGCCCGCACTGATGACGAAGGCCGAGAGCTTTTGAAACAACTGGGCATGCCCTTTAGGAGCTGAAGAGATGGCACGTGCTAGTCAATGGGCGAAACTGAATCGTCCCCCGAAGTTTTCCACCCGACAGAATACCCGCTGTCATACCTGCGGGCGCTCGCGCGCTGTGTACCGCGAGTTCAAACTCTGTCGCATGTGTTTCCGTAACCTGGCGCTCAAAGGCGAGCTGCCCGGGGTAACCAAGGCGAGCTGGTGAAGCGATGACAAACGATCCCATCTCAGACATGTTGGCCCGAATCCGCAATGCGGCGGGGGCCCACCACGCTGTGGTGCGCATGCCACCGAGCAAGGTGAAGCGGGCAATTGCAGAGATCCTCAAGGCTGAGGGCTTCGTGGCGGATGTCCGCCAAGAGAAAGCCGAAGGCTCCGCACGCGAAGAGCTGGTAGTGGCGCTCAAGTACGATCGCGAGAGGCAATGCGCCTTCCGCGGGTTGCGTCGCGTGTCACGGCCCGGTCGTCGCGTGTACGTGGGTTACGACGGCATTCCGCGCGTGTTGAGCGGCTTGGGCGTTTCAATCCTGAGCACGTCACACGGGCTGCTGACCGACCGCGATGCGCGTCACAAGAAGATCGGTGGCGAGCTGGTCTGTGAGGTGTGGTGATGACTACCCAGGTATCTGCTGCTGATGATCGTCAGTCACGCGTTGGCAAGCGACCGATTGACGTGCCCAAGGGCGTCAAGGTTTCGTTCGCCGGCGATCGTTGCAACGTTGAAGGGCCCAAGGGCAAACTCAGCCTGAAGCTCCCCGACACCATTTCCGCCACCCAAGACGGCAGTGTTTTGGTGGTGAAATCCAACGCCGGCGGTGCCGATGGCCGCAGGCTTCAGGGCTTGGCGCGTGCTCTTCTGGCTAACACCTTAAAGGGTGCCGCCGAGGGTTATGAGCGTATCTTGGAGCTGCACGGCACCGGTTACCGCGCTGAGATCAAGGGTACGAATAGCCTGGTGCTCTCGCTCGGGTTCTCACACCAGATCAACTACAAGCTGCCGCCCAGCGTCAAAGCCAGCATCCCGGGTGATTCCAAGGGCGCGGTATTGATTCTGCAATCGCCGGATAAGGCGGAACTGGGGCAGGCTTCTGCAACCATTCGTTCATTTCGACCCCCAGAGCCCTACGGCGGCAAGGGCGTGCGCTATCGCGATGAGCAGGTGCGTCGCAAAGCGGGCAAATCGGGCAAGAAGTAACGCCCAGAGGTTGGATTTCAGATGGCCAAGAAACTCACAGGTAGGCAACGACGCAAGTTCCGCATCCGGAACAAGATCTCGGGCTCGGTTGAAAGGCCGCGCTTGTCGGTCTTCCGCAGCGCTCGCCACATCTACGCTCAGGTCGTCGATGACACGAGCGGTAAGACGCTGGCAGCGGCTTCAACGCTTTCCCCCGATTTGAAGGGCATGTTGAAGGACGACAACAAACTCGATTGCGCCAAGAAGGTCGGTGCCTTGCTGGCAAAGATCTGCATCGAGCGCAAAGTGGGCAAGGTCGTTTTCGACCGCAATGGGTTTCTCTACCACGGCCGAGTCAAGGCCCTGGCCGACGCCGCGCGCGAAGCCGGCTTGGACTTTTGAACGAGAATTGAAGGGCACTGAAAATGGCATTCGAAGAATTCGATGACGACCGGATCAAAGAGCGCGTGATCCACATCAACCGCGTGGCCAAAGTGGTCCAAGGCGGGCGCCGCTTCAGTTTCGCTGCATTGATCGTGGTGGGCGACGAAGCTGGCCATGTCGGCGTGGGCCTGGGTAAGGCCAATGAAGTCCCCGAAGCAATTCGCAAGGGCAACGATCAAGCGCGCAAGAACATGTTCAAGGTTCCCATGCTCGGCACCACCGTGCCGCACGAGGTCCTGGGTCAATTCGGCGCAGGCCGCGTGTTGCTCAAGCCCGCTGCTCCTGGAACGGGCGTGATCGCCGGTGGCGCGGTGCGCGCCGTGGTGGAATCCGCTGGCATCCACGACATCCTCACCAAGTGCTTGGGCTCAACCAACAAGTACAACGCCGTGTATGCGACGATTGAAGCGCTGCGTTCACTGCGCTCCGCCGAGCAATTGGCGGATTCGCGCGGCAAGACTTTGGCGGATGTCGCGGCGGATTATCCCGTCGGTCGTTATGCCGCTGAAGGCGTCAAGCCCACGCGTGAAGGCGAGGCGACGCCATGAGCGTGAAATTGAAAGTGAAGCAGTGCGTGAGCACGATTGGGCGTCCCCATCCTCAGCGTCGGGTGATCAAAGGCCTAGGCCTGCGTGGTCCCGGCTCTGAAGTGACGGTCGATAACACGCCTTCATTTCGTGGAATGATCCGAAAGGTGCTGCACCTGGTTGAAGTTGCGGAGATCAAGTCATGAGCGATTTACTGTCACGACTCGTGCCACCCGAAGGCGCACGTCAAAATGAGCGCCGCATCGGTCGCGGTCAGGGCTGCCGAAAGGGCAAGATCTGTGGTCGCGGGTTCAAGGGCCAAAAGGCACGTCACGGCGGAAACATAGAGAAGATGCATTTCCAAGGCGGGCAGACTCCGATTCAGCGCCGCTTGCCGAAGCGTGGTTTTCGCGTGCCGTTCCCCGAACAAGTCGTATCGGTCAACATCGGGTCGCTGGAGCGTTTTGCCGCCGGCAGCACGGTGGATCTCGCTGCCTTGTCCAAGGCGCGCTTAGTGCAAGACAAAGACGCCAAGATCAAAGTCTTGGGCGATGGCAAGCTGAGCAAGAAGCTGAAGGTGAGCGCCCACTTTTTCAGCAAAAGCGCGCTGGAAAAGATCGAGAAAGCTGGCGGTCAAGCCATCGTTCTGGGGCAGCCCGCCAAGGCCGACGCTTGATTTACCCCTTGACCCTGAGCATCTGGGTCCAAAGGTAGAGTTCACAGGCTTAGGAATCGACCCGGTAACAGAGCGCAATGGCCATCTTCAGCGGCTTTTCCAATATCACGAAGATCCCCGAGTTGCGCCGACGGATCGCGTTCACGCTGGGCGTGATCGTGATTTACCGCATGGGGGTGTTCATCACGCTGCCCGGCGTGGATCGTGACGTGATGCAGACGGTCATGCGCGGACAGACGGGCCTGCTCAATCTGTTCAACATGTTCTCCGGCGGCGCGCTGGTCAATTTGTCGATCTTCGCCTTGGGAATCATGCCGTACATCTCGGCGAGCATCATCATGCAGCTGATGGGCATGGTGAGTAAACAGGTAGAAGAGCTGCGCAAAGAGGGCGAAGCCGGCCGCCGCAAGATCGAGCAGTACACCCGCTACGGCACCATCGTGCTCAGTTCGTTTCAGGCCTTCGGTGTCTCCATGTGGCTGGAAGGCATCAACAATCAGGATGTCGGCGGTGGTCGCTTTGCCGATGTTGTGGGGCACCCCGGGTGGGGCTTCCGCGTGATGACGATTTTGACGCTTACCACGGGCACCGCCCTGATCATGTGGATGGGCGAGCAGGCGACCGATCGCGGGATTGGCAACGGCATCTCGATGATCATTTTCTCCAGCATCGTGAGCGCCATTCCCAAGAATATCAGCAGTTACTTGGCTGCTAATGCCGGTCAAGTGCAGCCGCTCACAGTCCTGATCGTCGCCGGTATCTTTCTGGCGCTCACGGCCACCGTGGTATTCTTCGAGCGGGCCCAGCGTCAGATCCCGATTCAATACGCACGACGCCAAGTGCGGCGGCGCGTCTACGGCGGCCAGAGCGCCCACCTTCCGTTGAAGGTGAACATGGCCAGCATGATCCCGCCTATTTTCGCATCCAGCTTGCTGATGTTCCCGGCCACGCTGGCGAATTTTGGTGTGCCGGGAATGCAAGCCTTCAGCGCCGTGCTCAACCGCGGTACCTGGGAATTCAATGTGCTGTTCGCCTTCTTGATCATCTTCTTCGCATTCTTCTACACGGCCGTCACGTTTCAGCCGGTTGAAGTCGCCGACAACCTGAAGAAGCAGCAGGCTAATATTCCCGGAATTCGACCCGGCCGGCAAACGGCCGAGTACATCGATCGCGTGGTGTCGCGCGTGACCGTGGGTGGCTCGACTTACCTGGCCGCAATTTGCATCATTCCCGCGATGGTCTCGCAGATGTTCCGCATGCCGTTTCAATTCGGTGGCACCAGCTTGATCATCGTGGTGGGCGTGGCTTTGGAAACGGTCAATCAGATCGAAGCGCACCTGATTTCACGAAGCTACGAGGGCCTTACTGGGCCAAGCGGCAGCGGACTAAGCGGGCGTCGATGAGGCTGATCCTTCTCGGGCCTCCCGCCAGCGGCAAAGGCACGCAGGCTCAGGTGCTCACCGAGCACTTCGGCATTCCCAAGATTTCTACCGGCGACATGTTGCGCGCTGCCCGCAATGCGGGGACGGACCTTGGGAAGCAGGCAGACGCCATCATGGCAGCTGGCAAATTGGTGCCCGATGAGTTGGTGATCGCGATGGTCGACGAACGCCTACAGCAGGCGGATGCCGGCAAGGGGTTCATTCTGGACGGATTTCCGCGCACCGTGCCCCAAGCCGAGGCCCTGGACGCGATACTGCGCAAACGTGGGGTATCCATCGATTTCGTGCTGCAAATCGACGTCCCCAGGCACCTGTTGATGGAGCGGGCGACCCTGCGACGCACGGACGTCAGGACTGGACAGATCTACCACCTCAAGTACAATCCGCCGCCTCCTGACGCCGTGCTCGAACACAGGGCCGACGATTCGGAGGCAACGGTCGGCAAACGGCTCGACGAGTACGATGCAATGACCGCAGCTCTGGTACCGCATTATTCGCGGCAAGGGCTGTTGAAGCGGATTGAAGGCCAGGGGTCGCCCCCCGAAGTCACCGCACGCATCCTGCAAGTGGTGCAACCCCGCTGATCACTGGTGTGACCTGACCCCAAACCAAGCAAAAGACTTAAGCCATGAAAGTTCGTCCAAGCGTCAAGAAGGTGTGTGACAAGTGCAAGGTGATCCGCCGCCAAGGAGTGGTGCGTGTGATCTGCGAGAACCCGCGCCACAAGCAGCGCCAAGGGTGAGATAGCGTTTAAGACTTAGCGTTTAATGAAAAGGTGAAATGAATGGCACGCATAGCAGGTGTTGATCTTCCTCGACGTAAAGCGGTCGCGTACGCACTGCCTTATATCTTCGGTATCGGTCGCAAGAACGCGCTCGAAATTTGCGCCAAGGCCAATGTGCCGGGGGCGAAGAAGGTCGAAGAGCTGTCAGACGCTGACGTCAAAGCGATCCGCGAAGTGATTGAAGCGGGTTACAAAGTCGAAGGCGATCTACGCCGTGAAGTGCAGCAGAACATCAAGCGCTTGATGGATCTGGGGTGCTACCGCGGGCTGCGGCACCGCAAGAATTTGCCGGTTCGTGGGCAGCGCACGCACACCAACGCGCGCACTCGTAAAGGGCCGCGTCGCGGCACCATGGCACGCAAGAAAGTCGCCTGATTTTTAGGCCGCATTAGGAGCAAGAGCAGAGAATGGCAACTGAAGAAAAGGCTGAGAGCACAACCGGTGGCCCAAAGAAACGAGCCGGTAAGCGTACTGCGAAGAAGAACGTCCCCATGGGGATCGTTTACATTCAATCGACGTTCAACAACACCATCGTCACCATCACGGATGTGCAAGGCAACGTGGTGTCCTGGGCAACCGCCGGTTCGCGCGGGTTCAAAGGCTCACGCAAGAGCACGCCGTTTGCCGCTCAGCTCGCGGCAGAAGAAGCTGGCAGGCGCGCGGCCGAGCACGGTATGCGCTCAGTCGCGGTATTCGTGCGTGGCCCCGGTGCGGGTCGCGAAAGTGCGCTGCGCGCCTTGCAGACGGTCGGTTTCCGCGTTTCTTTGATCCGCGATGTCACCCCAGTGCCGCACAACGGTTGCAGGCCGCCCAAGCGTCGTCGCGTGTGAGGATTTGAAATATGGCTCGTTATATTGGTCCAGTTTGTAAATTGTGTCGGCGCGAAGGCGCGAAGTTGTTCCTCAAAGGTGATCGCTGCTTTTCCGAAAAATGCGCCGTCACCCGTCGTCCGTATCCTCCGGGGCAACACGGCCAAGGCCGTTTCAAGATGAGCGAGTACGGTTTGCGTCTGCGCGAGAAGCAGAAGATGCGCCGGATCTACGGGCTGCTTGAGCGCCAATTCAGCAGCTACTACGCGCAGGCCGCTTCCGGCAAAGGCCGTACCGGCGAATCCATGCTGGGCTCGTTGGAAAGCCGGCTGGACAACGTTGTGCACCGCATGGGCTTCGCCTCCACGCGCGCCCAAGGTCGACAGCTCGTTCGCCACAATCACATTCTGGTCAACGACAAGCGCGTCAACATTCCCAGCTACTGCGTGCAGGCCGGCGACAAGGTCACGGTGCGCGAAGACAGCCGCCAAATCGGTTTGGTCAATGCCTCCATTGCGTCAGCTCAGGGTCGTCCACAGCCCTCCTGGGTTGAGGTTGACGCAGCCAAGTTTGAAGGCGTGTTCAAGGGCGCGCCGCCTCGCGAAGAGCTGCAGGATCCTGCCGTTCGCGAGCAGTACGTCGTCGAGTATTATTCTCGTTAATTTCTCAGTTCTTAGAAGAGCGGGCAGGCCGCGGAATGCCAAGAGGAGCGGGTTCCTCCGGGCATTTGAGACGGTCGCGCTAACCAACAAACAAAGGAGCAGCACATGGTAACGCAAATGATGAGTCGCAACTGGCGCGAGTTGATCCGCCCGAAGAGCATCCAAATTGAGACGGAAACTGCGACACCGCGCTACGGCAAGTTCACCTGCGAGCCACTCGAGCGTGGCTACGGCATCACCATCGGCAACTCCTTGCGCCGCGTGCTACTTGCTTCGCTTCAGGGCGCAGCGATCACCGCGGTGAAGTTGGAAAGCGCGCTGCACGAATTCACCAGCATTGACGATGTGGTCGAAGATGTGACGGACATCATCCTCAATCTCAAAGAGGTGGTGTTCAAGGCTGAATCCCCGCGCTCGTACACGTTGCGCCTGGAAAAAGAAGGGCCTGGCCCGGTTACCGCAGGCGACATTCAGGTCGTCGATGGCCTCAAGGTGCTCAATCCCGATCACCTGATCGCGACGCTCGACAAGAAGGGCCCGCTGGTTATGGATCTTACGGTGAACGCTGGTCGCGGTTACGTGCCGGCGGAGCGTAACAAGAACCCCAGCATGGCGTTGGGTACCATTCCGATCGACGCGCTGTTCTCACCAATTCGTAAGGTGAACTACACCGTGCAGAACGCGCGCGTTGGCCAGATCACGGACTACGACAAGCTGGTCATTGAGGTGTGGACGAACGGTGCAGTGTCGCCTTCGGACGCTGTGGCTTTCGCTGCCAAGATCTTGAAAGAGCAGCTGAGCATTTGGATCAATTTCGAGGAAACCGAGGAAGCGCCGTACCAAGCACAAGGTCCAGAAGATGAGCCGCTCAACGAGAACCTGTTCCGCTCGGTCGACGAGTTGGAGCTCAGCGTGCGCTCGGCGAATTGCCTGCAGAACGCCAATATCGCTCTGATTGGCGAGTTGGTGCAACGCACCGAGCAAGACATGCTGAAGACCAAGAACTTCGGCCGCAAGTCGCTCAAAGAGATCAAAGAAATCCTGGGCACCATGGGGCTCGCGTTGGGCATGAAGCTCGACAGCTGGCCGCAGATGCTCGATCGCTGGAAGGCGCAACAGGCTCAAGGCTGAGCCTGGGCCAAAAGCCAATTTGAACACTGGGTAAAACACCATGCGACATCAAAAAGATGGGCGGAAATTCGGCCGCAACACCAGCCATCGGCGAGCCATGTTTCGGGCTCTCACGGCGAACTTGGTGCTCCACGAGCGCATTGAGACGACTGAGGCCAAGGCCAAAGAGCTGCGTCGCTGTGCGGAACGCGTGATCACCCGTGCCCGCCGACTGGGTGCAATCGCTTACACTCCCGCGGACAAACTCAAGCCGGCTGAGCAAGCGCGGCGCCTGGCAGCCAAGCGTCAAGTGGGGAAATTCTTGCAGCGTTTTGGCGCCAAGAGCGTCGACGGCGAGGCTACGGAAGTGGATCTGATCGAGAAAGTGTTTGTCGATCTCGCTCAGCGTTACCGCGGCCGTGCTGGCGGCTACACGCGCATCATCAAGCTCGGTTCACGCCGTGGTGATAATGCTCCGATGACGCGCGTCGAGTTCGTCGAAGGCGAAGAGATTGCAGCGGTTGCGCCCAAGAAAGACGCAGCAAGCAAGGGCAAGGGCAAGGGTTCTGCAAAAGAGACCCCTGCCAAAGCTTCAGCAAAGGCGGAGGCCAGCCCCAAAGAGGCAGACGCCGCCAAGCCCAAGAAGCGCGCCCCGAAGAAGACAGAAGAGAAATCAACCTAACTTCTGGCCCGCGTCGGCCTCTGCCTGCCGCTGTGGGGTTCCCGGCGTGGGCGGGGGCTCGACGCGACGTCGTAACAACACAAACACCGCGATCGCCGCGAGCACACCCAACACGCCGGGCGCCGCATAGCGGTGCATTGGACTGGGAGTTTCCGCGCTCGCGCTGTCAATCTCCTCCAGGAGATCCTTGGCGCGCGTGTTGTTGCCATCGAGCTGCACGGCGCGCTGGAACAGCACTTGATCCGCAATACCTGAAGCGAGCAATTCCTTTCCTTGCAGCGTGTTCAACAGGCTCTGAATGCGGCGCTTCAAGCTGTCGTCAGATGCAAGACGCAGGGCGCGATGCAGAGAGTCGGCGGCGTCAGTAGCGTGGTGATCCGCGTTGGCCAGCGCGTAGTCGAAATAGCCCTGGGCCATTAGCCCGCTGCCTTCAAAGCTGGGCTCCAGGGCAAGGACGCGGTCAAAATCCCGACGCATGTCTGCGAGAGCGCCCGTGTTGTGAGCGGCAATTCCGGCGTTGTACAGCGAGAGCACATCGTGCATGCGCATGGAGTCGAGTTCACGAAAAAGCTCCCGCGCGGTGCGTTCCCACGACCATTCGCGCGAGGCCCTCTTGCCCACGATAGTTTCGTAGGCGTCACGCAGGGGCCAATTGCCCATTTCACCCAACGTTGCAGTCGCTTCGCGAGCGGCCAAACGAATGACCGTCTGGCTGCTGCCCGCAAAGGAAATCACGAGCTTGGCTCGATCGGCGTCGCGCGTGTAGCCATAAGCCCGCAATACATCCGCAAGGATTTCCCCCTGCGCCAATTGCACCAATCGCGAAGGATCGCTCAAATGCCGTCTTCGTAATTCCTTCTGCGCCCATTCGGCTATTTTGGTAGCGGGGTGTCGACTGGCTTCGATCAGAGCAGCGGCAGAGCGCAGATCGAGCTTTTCCAATTGACGCTGAGTATCGATACGCAAGAATTCACCGAAGCGAACGTAAATATTCACGATTTGCCGCGATGCGCTCACGCTGCCCACGGTGGTGAAGAAGCGACTGAGCCCCATGACGCACACGAGATCGCGCCACGCCGCGTTCTGTGGATCGCTGTGTGAGAGCAGCAAATCCAATGCGTCCTCCCCCGTGATTTGCGCGTCGTCGTCGGTTTCAGTGTGCAGGCTCGTCCAGAGCTCTTTCAATGCCGACTTGTCGGCGTGATCAGCAATGCGTCGCATCCTTTCCGCCGCCGCGGGAATCAGTGCGTCGCTGGCATGATCCAAAGCGTTGCGAGCCAGCTTGCGCGCGTCTGCATCTTTGGACGACAAACGAGCGAGCAAGTCGTCGATCGCCGCCAAGTCGCTCGGGGTTGCGGGAGTGGGTGCCAGCGCAGGTGCTTTGGGCAACGGCGCCAATGGCAATTCGTTTGCCGCCACGGGAGGCTCTGCCGCACTCATGGGCAGGCAGACGCCTGAGAGGGCAGCAATCACACCTGCGACAGCGAGCGCTCGCATGAGCCTGTGGACTCAGTCGACGATGCGAAAATCAGGGAAGTCGCCGGTGTAGCTGCGCCAACGCGTGTCCACCCGATCCACCCGCGCAGCACCGGGGCCCTTTTGCGCCCAGCCGTGCAGCTCACGGATAGAGGATTCTTCACCCTCTGCAAGGATCTCGACTGAGCCATCGCTGCGATTCTTGACCCAACCACAGACGCCGAGCCGGCGTGCTTCGCGTTGAGTTGAAGCGCGAAAATAAACCCCTTGCACGCGACCCCGGAGCACGATCTGCAGCTGTTTCAGAGCCATGCGAGGGTCACCATGGTGAGCTGAAATGGGCGCTGATTCCAGCTCTTTTCGTCGCGCCCGCGTTTTTCACGCCGGATGCCTGGATTCGTTCGCCTTTCCGTGATTCGATCACAGCGTGACTGGCAGGGCAAAGAGCAGACCCGTGGCCAACGCTGCACGGCTCAGTGAGTTGCGCGCGTCGTTGTCACGGGAAGAACGCATTTCTGCCGCGCTGCGCGAGGTAGGTAAAGCGCTGGGCACCACGCTCGACTTGGATGACTTGCTTGAGCTTATTTTGGGGAGGATCACGGAGCTCTTAGAAGCCGATCGTTGCACGCTGTACCTGCTGGACGAAGGCAAAGGCGATCTCGTCAGTCGGCTGGTCATTGGCGACAAGGTGCGTTCGATTCGGATGAAATTGGGCCACGGCATCGCGGGAACAGTAGCAAAGACTGGGCGCGCCGTGCGCATTGCCGACGCCTACGCCGATCCGCGCTTCGAGCCGGAGTGGGATTTGCTCACCGGGTACCGCACAAAGAGCATGCTAGTGGCCCCGCTGAAGAATCACTTGGGGCGCACGATTGGCGTCATCCAAGTCTTGAACAAGACGAAAGGTGAGCAATTCGACGAGGGAGACGAAGCCATCATGGAGGCTTTGAGCACCCAGGCGGCGGTTGCCATCGACAATTCACGCTTG
The DNA here is from genome assembly GCA_035496495.1 of Polyangiaceae bacterium. Classification (GTDB taxonomy): domain Bacteria; phylum Myxococcota_A; class Polyangia; order Polyangiales; family Polyangiaceae; genus SZUA-265. The sequence goes on along the minus strand of DATJEQ010000347.1, from coordinate 1,799 downwards.
TTCGTGTCCTTGATTCAAAAAAATCGTCAGCTCTTGGATGCCACCGAGCAGCTGGAGCGGAAGGTCGAAGACTTACAACTGCTGTTCGACCTCGAGCAGGCAATGGGGCGAGCAGTCTCGCTCGAAGAATTGGCGAAGGCGGTTCTGGGTCGCCTAGCGAAGACCTGCCACGTCCGGGGAGCGGCGTTGCTCTTTGTTGAAGAAGAGAGCAGCGATCTGGTGCAGTACGTTTACGACAGTGACAACGCCGATGGGTTGATGCGCATCGGTGTGAAGGCTGGCGAAGGGCTGTTGGGCTTCGCCATGCAGCAGAGCGGCGTGGTGGAGATCACTGACGCCAGCGCCCGCACAGAAAGCAGCCCGCGGGTAGAAGGGCGTTACTCGTTTGCGGTGAAATCCCTGCTAGCCTCCTCCTTGGAGGGCGCGGAGGGGCAAAATCTGGGCGCGGTAGCCCTGATGAACAAGCAAGGCGGGCGGGCCTTTTCCAGTGGAGATCGCGCGTTGTTGGAGCTGACTTCAGCCAACGTTTCGACTTCCGTACGCTTATTTCAAGCCAACCGCGCCCGCGAGCGCGGCGAGCGATTGACCAGCATTGGACGGCTGCTTTCGCAGGTGATCCACGATTTTAAAACGCCGCTGACGGTCATCAGCGGCCACGTGCAGCTGATGCAGGCTGAAGACGACGCGCAACGCAGAGCGGAACACGTGCAGAAAATCCTGCGCCAATTCGACGTGATGACAACCATGCAGCGCGAGGTGTTGGAGTTCGCGCGCGGCGAGCGCAAGCTCTTCATGCGTCGGGTGTACCTCAATAGCTTCTTTGCTGAGGTGCGCGAGCAACTGAGCCACGAGCTGGAAGGACGTGCCGTTGAGCTTCAGATGGACGTTGACAACAAGGCTGTTGCCCGGTTTGACGAAATGAAGGTCCTGCGCGCGGTGATGAATCTGGCGCACAACTCCATTGATGCGATGGCAGAACGAGGCGGCACGCTTTCGATTCATGCCGCGGTGAGCAACGGCGAACTCGTGATTCGCGTCAGCGATACTGGGCCCGGCATTCCGCCCGAGATCGAAGGCAGGATCTTTCAGTCCTTCGTCACTGCGGGGAAGGCGAACGGTACCGGTTTGGGTCTCACCATCGTCAAGAAGATCGTGGAGGAACACTCTGGGCACGTTTCGGTGCATTCGTCGAGCGCTGGCGCGACCTTCGAGATCCGTCTTCCTCAAGACAGGGCGGGATCATTGCCTCCTTCCGCGAGATCGCCGTGATGGAAGCAAGAGCGCGAAAATCTAAGAGCGTTGTATTCCGTGTGATGCTCTCTTACGCGGGGGTGGCGTTGGCCTTCGCATTGGTGGCGACGTGGAGCGTCGTGGCACAGCGCAATGCCGCTCGCGAAGCGGAAGCGATGCGTTCTGGCTATTTGCCCTTGGCGCTCGCGTTGCGTGACGCGGTGGCCAGTCAAGACACTTTTAATTCGCAATTGAATCACATCACCACAGCCCTCAATCCCGCGGACAAGCAGGTGTGGTTCGATACGGCTTTGAGCCTCGGTAGGCCGGGAGTGTTCACCACACTGCGGGTTACGTTGCGCCACGCGTTCATTGAGGGCGATGTGGGCTTGCGGCAAGTCGGTGAAGAATTCCTTGCGGAAACCGATCGCATTGAAAAATTCCTGGAAGTGGATCGCGAGCAGTTGTCCGCCTTGTTTGTGGTTCTCGCGGCTGACGATCGAGAGCGGGCGGAGCAATTGCGTGAGGAATTGGTCACTCGCGGGCTCCAGGCTCGGCGCGGGCTGAGC
>DATJEQ010000346.1:0-13935 GCA_035496495.1 Polyangiaceae bacterium | reverse complement strand
GAACACCGCCAGCGCTGCGCCGCACCACGGCATCAGATTCGATCCAGTTCTCAACATGGCGCACGTGCCCTAGCGAACAGCCGTTGATGGTACCGCGCTGAATCTCCCGAGCAAAGGGATCGGGCCTCCAAGCGAGCCAATAACGCTTACTAGCGGCTGACTGTAGTGTTCTATCCTCAGTGGACCCGAACGATCGCGAATGTTCGTAAGTGCAACGGTTTACCAGTGCCGTAGCTCATCGGCCGCATGCCGTGTTCGCGTCTCCATTGACCCTAAAATCATAGAGTTCGTACCCAGCCGTTTGATCCGCGCGTGCGGTGCCCAACACACGCACGTAGCGACCAACCCAACTGAGCACACTGACCTCCGTGTGACGAGCGGACGCAGGGCGTAATGGTGGCAAATACTTCTGAACCCATGCCGCATCAGTCCCTAAACATCCAGCCCCGGTGCCCGCACAGGTTCCATCGGGCGCGACCTCGATGGCGTAGGTGTCCGCAGCTAAGTTGCCGTCGACTACCACCTCACTGATGTGCTTGTCGCTTCCTAGATCAACGTAAATCCAACTCGGATCGGTCAGCGCACTTTGCCAGAACGTGTTGGAATCGCTGTCGATCGCATTGGCCTCCGCATTGGGCGCAATGCTGCTGGAAGCTACGACCACAACAGGGGCGAGCGCGACTTTTGTGCATGCCGTACACGCACCATCCGCGGCATGCCCGCACACTCCAAGACCGTTGCACTTATCCAGCGTGCACGCGTCGTTATCGGTGTCACACGGCAAGCCCGACACGACAAATGAATCGGCGGGACAGACACCGCCTGCAGGGCGACATTCTGACAAGTCGCAACTGCTAACAGCCGGGCGACATAGCTCTTTGCCCGGCGCCACTGTAACGTCCGCCGGACAATAGGGGTGAATGCCGTCGCATGTCTCCGCGACATCACATCCGCCGGCTATGGCTGCACGACACACGCTGCCCGCAGCCATTAATGAATCAGCAGGACAACTCGGCGCCACACCGTCGCAAGTCTCTGCCATGTCACAAATGCCCGTCAGCGCTCGACACACGTACCCAGCCGGCTTCCCTCTGCAGTCATCCGGGGCGGACCCTGCATCGGGCAAGGCGTGCGGGGTGAGAGTCGACTGCACGAGCACATCGTCACCGTGCACCACGCATGCATTCGCCCCACTGGCGCACTGATTCGAATCGATTGCCTTGGCTACACAAGTACCCAACGCATTACAGGTCGTGTTGGCCTCGCAGGGCTTGCCTTCGCAGTTTGCAAAGATGCCAATGGGCAGCGTCAGTGATTTATTGGGGATAAAACTAAGTTGCCTGCGCGTAAAGATACAGCCATTCGCATCGTTGATTGAACAGCCTTCCGGCGATCGTCCGATCCCCATGGTGACCTTCAGCTCCAGCGCGTCGCTGTCACCCCCACTGGGCACCAGGATCAGGCTGCCCACTTTACCGTCCGCGCCCCACACTGTGTCCGTCACAACATTCGGCGGTCTACTTTCGACTTGCCCAACACTGCCCGTCGTGAATGCAATGGTTCGCCCGGCGGCATAAGGAACGTCGGTGCTGACTTGCAACGCGATCTGTGTCGGTGCTTGGCAGCCTGCGATCGCCCCAGCCGCCGCCAGCAGCGACGCCCATCGCGCTACGGCCGCGATCCCCTTTGTGAAATAGCCAGGTTTCATCAGTACTAACAAGCGCACAGGTTTCCGTGGTTGTGCAGCGCGACCAGAGATACGGCCGCGATGCAGGGCTCATAATAGCACTGTAAGTGTCTAATATTACAGTATTATTCTGCTAGCGGCGCAATGCCTCGCGATTGACGCGCACCTTAAAGCTCGATTCACCCCGTTGCAATTCGAGCAGCACATCCGTCCCGGGGTTGCCCCCCAAGCGATTGGCAACGTCGCTCACTGAAGCGGCGGCAACACCGTCTACGGCAAGCACGTGATCGCCCGCTTGCAGGCCGGCGCGCTCCGCATCGCTGTTCGCGGCAACCTGCACGATCACAATAGTATTTCCATTTCCGCTCAACGTGATCGCGACGCCGCCCGTCTGCCCCGTTTCGGAATCGGTGTCGGTTGCGCCCAGCGCGATGCGAATACCGGTTGTCAGCTCGCCCGCTGCAACCTGCGCCGAGGCGCGGCCGCGACCCTTGCCCACCGCTTTGGCTTCCAGCGCCAGCGCACCCGGCGCCAAATTGCTCAGTTCGAATTCACCGCGCTCGTTGGTCTTGGCGATCGTGGGCGGCAACTCACCTGCGGGCAAGAATTCCGGCAAAACGCCAACTGCTACCTTGGCGCCCACCACCAGGTTGCCCTGCTCATCCACTACCACCCCTTGCACACGACCCGGCTCGACCAAATCAATCGGATCGAGTTCAAAGGCGCGGTCGGCCCTGCCTGTGCTTTGGATTTGTAGTCTTTTCTCGAAGGTCGCGTAATTGGGATGACTCACGTTCAGCGTGACCTCTCCAGGCGACAGATCTCGCAGTTGGAATTGACCGAGCGAGTCGCTATGGGTGACTTGTCGTTGCCCGTGAGACAGGGCCGTCACTGTTGCGCCTTCCAACGCTTGGCGGCCGCGCACCGCTGTGGCGCTGCCTGTGACCCACACTCCCTTTACCAATTCGACCTCCATGGAGGCAGGCGCATGCTGGAACGTCTGCGAATACTCCGAGAACCCCGGCGCTTCAACTTGCAGGCGCAAGGGCAGGCCTGCGGCATCGGGCAGTTGGGCATGCCCTTGTTTGTCGGTGAACAAGGTCTTCTTAAGTGGGATCTCAGGATCCAGCGAAACGAACACTACGGTCGCCAATTCGACCGGGAAGCGATCGGCGCTCACCGTCACCTCGATGGGATCTTTCTCGGCGGGCAGGATCAATTCAATTTCGTGGCGCTCTTCGTTGCCCAATTCCAGATTTTTACGCAACACGAATTCGAATGGGGCACTGGGGCGAGCCAGCGAGAGCAGCACGCTGGTGGGCACCGCGTCGAATTCGAACGTGCCATCCTCCTGAGTGAACAGGCTCTGATGAGAAACGCCCTGGGTGGCGCTGATCTCAATCCGCGCTTGAGCGACAGGAAAGTCGCGCTCATCCAGCACGCGGCCCTTGAGCGATGCGCCCGCGAGCATCACCACGGTCACCTTCGCCTCGTCACCTGGCGCCAGCGTGAGCACGTCGCTCAAGGTCTCGACGTAGGACGGATGGCGCACCAGTAAGCGCACCCGCCCCGGTGTCACAGGAAACAGCTCAAATCCGCCGCCAATGCCGCTGACCCAAGGGCTGCCCTGCTCCAGCGGCGCGAATTGCAGCGCCGCCTGTTGATCGCCCAACAACGAAGTTGCCAACGAAGGTGCCAGCGAAGGCATCTGCGGAACCCCGGGAATGGGCCCGGGCATCACGCCCAATTCCCCTGCGGGAATCAAGGGCTGTGTCGGCGCGAGCATCGCCTCGAAATGCCCGCGGCGCACCGCTGTAAACCAAGGCGTTTCTGCGATGGGTAAGCCGTCGAGATCGGTTCCAATCACCTCGATACTCGCGCCGTCAATCGCATGCCCGTTGCGATCCACCACTTGCCCGCGCACCGTGGCGCCGCGTCGCAGCGCAATGCGCAACGACCCGGTCAAGTGCTCGGGAACTGCAACTGCAGGCCTTCCTACGAACCCTTCGGCATAGGCCGCAACGCTCGCTGGCCCCAGCAAGATGGGCCCCAAGGTGAGTTGACCGTCTTTATTGGTGCGCCCTTGCAGTGGGAACGGCCCAATCCCTTGCTCCACTAGCACCACGTCCGCGTCCGCAACGGGAAGCGCGTCTTCTTTTTCACCGTCGGTAACACGCACTGTCACGAAACGACCGGGCTGCAGCTGCAACGTGACGTGCTGTATTTCCCCTTTTTTGAGGGCCAACCCCAATACACTGGGTGAAACCAGGCCTTTGTAAATCGCGCGCAGGTCGTAATTTCCAGCGTCCAGCCCCGCGACGTGGAGCTCGCCGTTTTCATCCGTGGTGCCTTCGTGAGGCGGCACCAGTGCACCGCCAACCAGTACTCGTGCGCCGCCGACCTTGGCTTGCTGCTCGTCGACGACTGCAACGACAAGTTCGCCCAATCGGCGCAAGGTGATCGTTTGATCTTGATCCACCCCGGATTGGCTGACGCGCTCATAACCGCGCGCCGCAACCACAAGCTGCCAAACCGGCGGCGGCAGACGCTTCAGCGTAGCAACGCCGTTTGCCTCAGTCAGCGCGCCAAAGGGCAGTGGGTCGCTGCCGGTTACCAGCACCGTCGCGGCTGTGATCGGGTGTTGCTGTTCGTCGACCACTGTGATGTGTAGGGTATTGGCGGGCGACAACACAACCGTCAACTGTCGTGGCTCAGCAGCCAGCTCCACCGTCACCGCGCGCCGCGCAAAGCCGGGCGCCTCCACCAAGAGCCACAGAGTGCCTTGCGGCAACTTCAATTGCGCCTTGCCCTGCGCATCGCTGGTAGCAGTCGCCGCCGGGTAACAACTGCGCCGCTCTTCCATGAACGCGCGCACCACGGAGCCAGCGACCGATTTCGCACCGCACTCTGGGGCACTCGAATTTTGGACACACGAAGCGGGGGAGCCCGCCGCAAGGCCCACGATGTTGAGGTTCAACGGGCCCGCAGCCTTGTGCTGAGTCGTCTGTACAGTGGGGGCGAACTGCACCAACGCCGCTGGTGTAGGTGGCAAGGTGAGCAGGAAGAGCAGGCAGGTCAGCGCTGCCAAAATGCCGCTCACTTTCTCAATACTGGCCATAACCCTACCCCACAATAACGCGCTCGTGCCCCAGCTGCTATCATGAGCACAATGCCCTCTGTGCGACACGTCACGCTGTGCCTTGCGCTCGGCGCAATGAGCCTTTGCTGTGGGGCAGATAAGCACCCTCCCCCGCCGCACAGCCAGTCGCACTCATCCAGCACGCCGGCGCCTGATTCTGGCGCGCCCTTTGCCACCTTACCTACCTTCCCCGTCGATGCTCTGGGCGATTGTGGCTCTACCGCGGTCGAGCTGGAGCTGGTGCGCCCCAATTTGTATTTTCTGTTGGATCGCTCCGGCAGCATGGCAGAACCCATTCCGGGAACGCTGCCGCAGAATCGATTTGGCGCAGCCAGTGTGGCAATTGAGCAGTTGCTGCGACAAATTGGCCATCGCGTGAATTTCGGTGCCTCAGTTTTCCCCGCTGACACCAGCACTTGTGGGCCCGGTGAAGAAGTGCAGCCGTTGGGGCCAGGCGATCCGGTGAGTTACGCGCTTTCCAACGAAGATGGCCCGCAGCTGCAGCGTTTGGTCTTCAACTTGCGCCGCGTCGCTCCGGAAGGTGTCACGCCAACGGCAGCTGCGTTGACTGCGTTGCACGACACGTTGGCGTCATTCTCTGGCCAAACCTATCTCTTCTTGCTCACTGACGGCGCGCCCAATTGCAACGCAGCGCTCGCCTGCGCTGCCGATCAATGCACCGCCAATATCGAAATGCTGCCCTATGCCGACATGAAGCTGTGTGACGACACCGTCAATTGTTGCTCTTCGGACATTTTCGGATCGGAAGCTTGCCTCGATGCGGATGCCACGCTGGCAGCCGTCTCCGCGCTCAGCGACATCAAAGTACGCACATTCGTGATCGGCATGCCGGGAACGGAAACCTACGAAGATCTGCTCAATCAACTGGCGCAGGCGGGGGGCACCGCGCGCCCGCAACGGCCCTTTTATTATAAAGCGACCGACTACGATGAATTGGCGGACACCCTGAAAACGCTGGGAGGACAAGCATCGCTGGGCTGCTCCATTGAACTCAACCAGGTGCCTCCCGACCCATCGCTGGTGAACGTGTTCTTGGACGACACCTTGATCGCATTCGACGCAGCCGACGGGTGGAGCTGGAAAGATGAAGGCACCGTGCAGCTCAACGGCCCTGCCTGCGATCTGGCCCAGGGCGGGCAGGTGCTACAAATTCAAGTGGTTGCCGGCTGTCCGGCATTTCTCCGTTAAGCCCCGGCTGCTGGCCATCGCCGAAATGAGCCAGTGAACAAGCCGCTTTGCCGCGCGCTCGCCGCAACGCTAGCATGGGCGCCATGTTGCCCGAGCTTGAAGCCCTACGAGGACAGATCGACGCGATTGACAAGCAAATCCTAGCGCTCATCACCGAGCGCGTGGGCTTCGTGCTGCGAGTTGGCGAACTGAAACGCAAGCACGGCATTGCCGTTTACGATGCCGCACGCGAGCGCGCGATTTTGGACAGCTTGGCAGCATTGGCTCAACCGCCGCTTGAGCCCAATACGGTGCGCAGAATTTTTGAGCGCATGATCGACGAAGCCCGCTCCCTGGAGCAACAGCACGTCAATCGCACGCAGTAGCTGCTGCTCAATGAACTGAAGTGGCCAATAGTCAGTGAAGCGTGTGCCAATTGCCGTCGTGCTCAACCTTGGGCACTTCGACCTCGCCCACGCGCACACTGGGGAAGGCGCGCTCTTTCGGGGCCGGCGCGAGCACAATGTGCAAACGTGCCTGGGCTTGCTTTTGCAATTCTTCTTGTTTTTCTTCGCGTGCCCAGCGTTCCAATGTCACTTGTTGCCTGCGGCGGTGGCGGCGCCACGCCAGGACGAACAAGCCCATGATGCCCACCCACACCATGCTGCCGCTGAGCAACACCGGCCAGAATGTGTAACGCTGACTGGCATCCTCGCGCCATTCGTACTCCAGGCCCGCCAAGTCCAACTTGTAGGATTCGCCCAAAGCGGTATCAAAATTGGCGCCACCGCGCATGCTATTGAGCAATAGATCGAAGCGCTGGGCGTCGCGCGTGCGCAGCAAATAGCGCACGACATCCGCCGATTCCGCATAGGCCAAGTTGACTTTGCCGCTGTCGGCGGCAAACCCACGATCCAACTGAGAGAAGGGCAGCACGTTGTCGGCGAGCACCGCGGGCCACAACAGCCCCACGCGCGTGAGCGAGCTCTCGCCGGAAAGGTGAATGGCAAATCCTTCATTGAGCCAGCGCGGCACCGCATGGCCGCCGAGCGCGTCGTACAAAGCCACGTGCGCCAATTCATGCCGGAACACTTCCAGCAGATCGATCGGCGTCCCGGGTTGATCAGAATAGATGGTGAGTAGCACGTACCCGATCTCAGGGTACGCAACGCCACTGGCGTAACTGGGGAACGGCGCACCGTGAGGCGCCAGGGTGGCCATTTCGCCTGGCGTGCGCGCGACATGCACGCGCACTGAACCGAGCACATCGCGCCCAAAGCGCGCTGAATACTCTCGGCGAATGTTGGCTGCTTGCTCCATCAGGGGCGCAATGCGAGCGCGCGTTTCCGGCGGGTACGCGAAATCGATGAACCCTTCGCGCTCCACAGCGAAACCCGCCGGCGGATTGGGCAATCGCAACTTGTCGTCACCCATTTGCGGCGAATCCAAAGGCCCATCGCCCGCAGTTTCCGGGTGCACCGTTACCGTGGTCGCTGCTCTGTGCGCAGCGGGCTGGCTGAGGCGCACGAGCGAGCCGTGCCCACCTAGCAGCACCGCCCCCAGCGTGGTCAGCAACCCCAAAGTGATCGCAATCACGAGGAATTTAGCCACCTGAACCCAAGCAAACCTGCGCCTGCCGCGGCCCTGAACTGGACGCCGCAACAGCCGGGCAAGGGTTTTGATTGGGTTAGTCAAAGGCAGCTCAGCGGCGGTGCAACCAAGCTAAGAATCCCTCATCAGCTCGTCAACCGCAACCGAGCCAGATTTATGGCGCTGGCACTGACTCGTTAACTCGGCGATGCCAAGAGCAGCTGCAACAAGACTGAACCCAGGCTCAGGGCAGACATCAGTCGACACAACAAGCGCAGGCGGCCGCCCTGCTCTTCACATCGTGACGCAATGCGTAGAAGAACGATGATCAAGACGGCGGCGATTAAGGCAAAGGTGACCGCACCCAGGGGACGGTGATGCGTCTGACTTGCCAGCACTGCGCCCAACAGCTGCAGCGGCCCTGAGGCGAGCAGCAAACCCACGATCAGCGTGGCGCTCATCGTGCGGTCGCTTTCGGCTTGCTAGCATTGGAACAGTGCGCGGGGCGAGCCAGCGCTTCGCGTGCCATGCGACGCACTTCGGCGGGAGTAGCTTTACCGAGCAGCGGCGCGATGCGTTGCTGTAGATCCTTCGGATGTAGATCCGCGAGCGCTTGCAGCGCGGCACGACCCAGCCACAATTGACCCGTAGTCACCGTCCCTGAATTTACCGCATGCGCGAACTCGGTGAGTCGATCGATGGATTGAATATCACACAATTGACCCAAAGAAACTGCGGCCGCCGCGCGCACCGCGGGATCTTCCTCTTCGTCTTCCAGGCTATCGCGCAACGCAGGCTGCTCGTTGTGCGCTCCCCGCCGCCCCAAAACATACGCCGCTAGCCGTCGCACATGACGCGAATCATCCTTCAGCGCGCCGGCGATCTTATGATCGACACTGGGATCACGGCTGGTTTGCAGTGAGTCCGCCGCGGCCGCCCGCACCATTGGCCAGGGATCTTCCGTCAGGCGATCGAGCAGCGCCGCTGTGGTTTGAGCACTCAGCCCCTGCAGCGATTCAACCGCCGCCAGACGCACCCTCACCTCTGGATCGCGAGTTGCCGCAACCAACTCGGGTGCAAACGCGCGAACATCCGCTCGCCGTGCTGCTTCTGCCCGCAGATACGGCTGATTCGCTGAAACCAAATCGCTGCGGATGAGTTGCGTCGCACTCGAGTCAGCAGCCATCAATGCGCTGGCGGGCCCTAACAACAAGTACTGCTCGTCAAATGACGTTGCTGCGTTCACTGCGCTGCGGAATGCCTGTTCATATTCGGGCGAAAAATCCTGAGTATGATGAGCCAGCGCCCGCAACAAATCGAGGCGTGCGGATTTGCTCGTCGCTTCATCGTGCAATGCCGCTCGCAGCGGCGCTTGGGCATCAGTCAGCGCTGCCACTTGAGCAACGGCTTCCCGCAAGCGCGCCCGCTCTTTGTTGCTGCCTGCTCCCAGCCAACCTGCGACTTTCTCCGCGAACAGCGCCGGCGCTATCGACGCCAACTGCTCCATCAGCGCTGCACGCTGATTGCCCTCGGTGGCGTGCAGCTCAGCGAGCAACAGCTCAGAAACCTCGGGCTTGCACCGCTGCAACCTCTTCTGAGAAAGCTCTGTGCCATCCGCCGTGTTCGCCTTGGAAGCTCGCCAGTACACCGGCGCTGCCACAGCGCATGACGCTTGATCCAAAACGCTGAGCGCGAGCAACTGCCCTTTCACGCTGAGCGACGAAAAGGCCTGTGCAGCAGCTGCGAAAGCGGGCTCACCTCCGTACGAAAGAGCATCCGCAGCCGCCCGCGCTTCCTCATCGCTGTGATCCAACGCGGAAGCGATCTCAGACCAATTCTGACCCAAGGCCGTGTTTGCCCACAACTCGCTGATGGTGATCTGGGTGTCCTTCTTGGCTTCAAAGCCTTTTTCGAGCACGAGTGCGACGCACGAGCTGTGCACGGCAGCGGGCAAATCCACCGCGTAGCTGGGTGCGTCTGGCTTCCAGCCATTTTCCGGGAGATTCACATGAAAGAGTTGATCATCGGTCACCAGCCACAACTCTTTCGGCGCGGCGCCTAATGCGGGCGCGACGCCCGTGGGGTGAAATTGCAAGTGCACAGAAGTCATTGCCAGCGCCTTGGTTGAGGCGAGCACCACGAGTTCTCCTCGACCGTCCGCGCCGCGATTTTCGGCCCAAAATGTCGCGGGATTGCCGTCGGTCAATGCCTGAGGCGAGCCAATCGCGCTACTCGCCCACAAAGCGTGGAGCGGCGAGCCGCTGCGATCGATCTGCTGATCGCGGTGCGCAGCGATAGTGACAGCTTTTTGACGTTCTTCCGCGGAGAGCTGCTGCAGCTTGACCGGATGCAAACTCAAGTCCTTCGCGACGACCACTTGCGGCGAGAGCAACGTGGGGCGACCGCACAGCTGCATGTCTTCGCGCTGCTGCCCGATGAGCAGGCTGTGATCGCGTGCGCTGATCATGGCACCGTGACGCTCACCGAGTTCACCCTCAACCAAACCCGTGATCCCCGACCACAGCACTTTCGCTTGGTTTGAGCCGTCGACTGGCGACGCCACCAACGCTTCCCAAGCAGAGCCGTCATCCCCAAGCGGAATGCGCGCGTGCAACGCGTGCCGGCCTGCGCCGAGCGGCGCCGCTTCCAGGATCGCACTGGAGATCTTTTTCGCTTGTGCCGGCAGAGCCAGACTGAGACTCTGACCACTCGCGCTCGTTTCATTCGTGCTCAGTGCGCCAGCGGGACAGACGTCAATCTCCAGTGACTGCTCCCGCAGCTGTGCGCACAACGGCGCTTGGCCGGGACCCGCTGGAACTGTGAACGTCGAATTCCCCGGCGCTGCCTCCGAGATCCCAGAGAGCAGCACTGAAGTCGCCAGAATCGTGGTTATCCACAATTTATCCACAGATTACCCTCACTCGCTATGTGAATTGCGCGGCGTCATCCTCGGAAACACCGAGGGCCTTGAGGATTTGCGGCAAGCGCGGCCTGGGAACCGAAACGCGCGTGGGCATACCGCCGGCAAGGCCGAACAGGCTGAGAAAATTGAGGCCGCTGTCAAATGCCGCTGCCACGCTCACCGATTCACTGTCGACCACCACGCTCACCTGAGCGCGCTCTTGGCCTTTAAGCAGCAGCAGCGTCTTATCCACCCGCGCGAAATCCTTGCTGACGTCGACGATCGCAACATTGGGCCGCATTTGAAGATAAGCTGAGGCGGCTCGCTCGGTTTCTTTCTCAACCGGGATCAGTTCGCGCCCGGCCTCGTCAATGGGCTGCCACAGCGAGGCATCGGCCAACCCTTCGTACAAGTGCCGCACCACCATGCCAAACAGGCCCTTGTCCCGTGGCCTGGCGCGCAATGCGCGATCAATCCGCTGCGCAGTCGCAGTGGGCATCCCCATGCGGGTGTCGATGGCGTAGGCGTCTTTGTCGCAGCCGGGATAAGGCTCTGAGCCTTGACGCATCCACTTCGCGGCACTGACTAAACCGTCGAAATCTGTATGACAAACCAAGGTTTGCGCGGGGCCCAAGCGGGCAACCAGCTCGGGGGTGATCATCTCGGGGCACGCGCCGTGCTCGGCCTTGGTGCACAGCACGAATCTTGGATCATTCGCGTAGCGCGAGTGCATTTCGTGATCGTGATGGTCCACCCAAGCAACCAGCCGCTCACCCAACCCGGTGATCAGAGGCAGCGTCACCTGCTCAAAGCCATTGGCGGGCACCGCTCCGGCGAACGCAATATCCAGCACCGCGACGTTGCCTGCAAGCTCACGGGCCTTCGGCAATTTACGGGGGGTGGCAAAATTCACTTCGCAGGGCAGCATGCTTTTTGGCAAATCTCCTTCGCAGAGCTACAGGGCGCGCTAGGGGGGATACCATGAAGGGCCAGATCATGCTGCATCGAGGTTTCAGGCTTACTCGCTTGACTGGATGTATTCGCCGCGTTGGGCGGATTCGCCACGCTGGACGGATTCGCCACGCTGGGCGGATTCGGCTCGCCGGGCTTAACCTCGTTGGCACGCTGATGCTCTGGGCCCAGGTGGGCCTGGCCCAAAGCCAGAGCTGTCCCCTCAGCGGGGAGCCGGTCATGCCAGCCCAGCTCGCCATTACTTCTGCTGCGGGCACATCCGCCATGAGCGGCACCACCATCGCGCTGTTCACGGGAGCAAAGTCCACCCTCGTCGTGACGGATCCCGTCGTGGCCGGCACCAGCAAAGCCAAGATCAAGACTGGCTCCGGCAGCGGCAACATCGCGATTGAGGGTTTGGTCGAGCGCGCGGCGCTTCCACTACGTTCGCGCAGCGCATTGGTGGTAGTGCCGGATCACGTGTGGATCGCACCCGGTACTCCGTTGGTCATTTCAGATGTGGCACCCGGGCACTTGGACGTCGAAGCGCGCTTGTCCCAGCCCATGATGCAGACGTTCAGCGCATGGGCGGATTGCAGCGCGCTGACTTTCAGCACTGTAACAAGGCCGGATTGGGCCGTACCGGAAGACGCGCTGGGCTACGTGATGACCGGCGGCACACTCGATCTATTCGATGATTCGTCCGCGGAGCGTCAGCAGATTTGGACGGTGCGGCGCAGCAAGAACAGCGGCGCGGTGCTGTTCTGGGGTGGCGAAAAAGAAAACGGCTTGGTCAAAATCAGCTACCACGGTGACGTCATCATTGAGGGCTGGGCGAAGCTGCAACAACTGCGCGCATTGCCACCAGGCGAAACCATCGACCAGTTGCCCCCGCCATCGGAAGTCGTCACATCGCAGATCAATGTGCCGCCACGACCCAAGGTAGCGCGCGTGATCAAGCCCGGCTTGGTGCGCTCGCAGCCGAACGCGGCGGCACTAGTGCTCGGGCTTGCGGAGCCGCAAGCGCAGGTTTACATCCTGGACATCGTCGGTACTTGGGCGAGTATTCTGCCCACGGCGGCCAACGTCGTGCCTCCCACGGGCAAGCAATTCTGGGTCGATAAAGCCACCGTAGGCCTGTAACGAGTGGCCTAGAGCGCCCCGCCCACGGGGCCTGTTGCCGCTTAGGGCACAACCCTCTAAGAAGGCCCCATGCTGACCAACGACGCTTTTTCTGCAGCCCTCAAGCACCCGCTGGATGCCACTGATTTTCCCGCACTCGGTGAAAAGTACACCGGCAAAGTGCGTGAGAATTACAGCAAAGACGGCAAGCGCACGATCATCGTCAGCGATCGCATCAGTGCTTTCGATCGAATTTTGGGCACGCTGCCGTTCAAAGGCCAGCTCCTCAATTCCGTAGCCGGCTGGTGGTTTGAGCAGACCAAATCCATCGCGCCGAATCACGTGCTGTCAATTCCCGATCCGAACGCAATGATCGTCACGGAGTGCGTGCCACTGCCGGTTGAAATGGTGGTACGCGCATATTTGACCGGCTCCACCTCCACCAGCATTTGGGTTCACTACAAGAATGGTGCCCGCGTTTACTGCGGTCATTCGCTGCCCGACGGAATGCGCCGCAATCAGCGCTTAGAAAAGCCGCTGCTCACGCCCAGCACCAAAGCCCCCCAAGGCGACCACGACGTGTCCGCGTCGCGCGAAGAAATTCTGAGCATTACCGGCATGCCTGCCGCAGATTTCGACCAAGCGGCGCAGATGGCCATGGCGCTCTTCGCCTACGGCCAAAAATTGAGCGCCGAGCGCGGCCTCATTTTGGTGGACACCAAATACGAATTCGGCAAAACGCCGGACGGCCGCATCGTGGTGATCGACGAAATCCACACTCCCGATTCGTCGCGTTTTTGGTTCAGTAACAGCTACGACGAGCGATTCAAAGCCGACCAAGATCCGGAGAGCTTCGACAAAGAGTACGTGCGGCGCTGGTTGGTCGAGCGCGGATTCAAGGGCGACGGCCCCATTCCGTCAATTCCGGATGAAGTCAAAATCGAAGCCATCCGCCGTTATGCGCGCGCGGTTGAAACGTTGACGGGAAAGCCGTTTGAGCCCAACGTGGAAGCACCGCTGCCGCGCCTGAAGCGCAATTTGGGCCTGGCTGGCTGACCTCTTAACAATGTCGACCCCGTTTGAAGACCCAGCGTCGCTGAATCCCGATCAAATCGGCGCCTTTGCCCGTGCTTTCGTCACCGCGCGGTATTTGCTGGATCACCGTGGCGCACAGCTCGCGCAGGGGCTTATGGGTGCACCGGTGCTGCGTGGGGCTGAGGCAACCCTGTCACAGCTGGGTCATCCCGAGCGAAAGATCCGCCTCGCTGCGCTAACGACCGAAGTTGCGGCCTTGGCGCAATCGCTGCAACAACGAGCTCTTCCGCTGCGGGCGTTGCCATGACGGTGCCGGCGGCG
>DATJEQ010000345.1:0-5515 GCA_035496495.1 Polyangiaceae bacterium | reverse complement strand
GGCGCTCGTGCAGCATCCCGAATTGTACAAAGCCGTGGTCGCTCGCGTGGGCATCTACGACATGCTACGGGTCGAACTCACTCCCAACGGCGCCTTCAACGTCACCGAATTTGGCAGCGTGAAAGATCGCGCTCAGTTTGGAGCACTGTACCGCTACAGCCCACTGCACAATGTGAAGGACAACACCGCATACCCCGCCGTGCTGTTCATGACCGGCGCCAACGATCCGCGCGTGGAACCCTACAACTCCCGAAAGATGACCGCTCGCTTGCAAGCCGCGACCAGCGGCGAAGGTCCCATCCTACTTCGAACCAGCGCGGAAACCGGCCACGGTCAAGGCACCCCCCTGAGCGCCGAAGTCGCCGAAAACGTGGACATCTATTCGTTCTTATTCGAACAGCTGGGGATGAAGTAGGGCGCTGCGCCGGACAACGGCGGAACGCAGATATAAGAGATATGCACATCCGGGTGCGTTCTAGACCTATGGAATGTGCAGCGCGGATCTAGCGCGGTGCAGTACTGAGGCCTACGCTGAATAGTGCGTTGCGAATCCGTCGCGTGGCACAACGGGAGGACGACATGTTGAGCAACACATTCAGGATCTCAGGTCGGCATTGGGCAAAGGGTGCGGTCGTAGCATTCGGCGGCCTGGCGATGGGCGGGTGTTCTGACGATGGTGCGTCAGGCAGCTCACCAGGCAGTACGTCGGTGCCAACCCGTACGGCAAAGCGATCTTAGTGCCGCTCGATTGAAACGCACGTTTGGCTTGTGCGGCTCAGCGCTCCAGCTGTGCGTTATTCAGAGCTGCGACGGTCTTGAGCGTCGCTTCGATCACATTCTCGATCAAGCGCTGCACCGATTCGGGGGCCGAGTCGATCAGGCGGGCGAGGCGTTGGCCGCGGGGTTCTGGGACCGGCGAAAGGGCAGCGTTAAATTTGCCGGTGTATGACTGATCGTTGGCAGGTTTTGTCGCGCGGTCGCTGAATGCTGGGGCAGCGGCGCGTCTTTCTTGTTCCTGCAGGATCTCGCCCAGAGCGCAGTACCAGTCGCGTTCACCGTCTCCTTCGGGGCAGCCGCGCTCTAGCCACTTGAAGTAGGCTCGCACGGCGATGTGTTCGTGGGTGATCTCCGCGGAACCGATGGGTCGCGCGTGCGCTTCGGGCACGAAGGCGTACGGCTCGGGTGCGTAAAAGACGTGTGAGTGACTGTGGGTGCGGCGGGCGAAGCCAACGCTGAGTTCAGGTCGATACGAGTAGCCCAACGTCACGGTTGGTTCGATATGCAGCATTGGCTTCCTCCGGAAGCCACCGCATTGCGAGTTTTGTGCCAGCGCCACGATATCCGCGCGTGCGGTGAAACACGCTGCTTACAACTCATGACGTCGCAGGCTCGCCGACATTGCGCCCCAGTTGGGGCAAGGTTGCACGGGTGCGGTCAATCCGAGATATCCGCCGGGGTGATCAATCCCTAAGCGGACAACCAAAATATATGCGCTGTGATATCGCGCGATTGCAGTGCCTGGTTTGACGTTGAGCGCACCGTGGGTGTATCCGGGTGCTTCACCCTACGACTCAACAGTTCTTGCGCGACAACCCGGGGTGATGCGGAGTTGTCGCACGAAAGGGAGGTCCAGATGCGAACAATCAATCTGTGCGTATTGGTCAGTTGCGGTTTTTTCGGTGTCGCTTGTGAAAACGAAACCCCGAAGCCTGCCCCCGCTGAAGCACCCAAGGCAGCTGCTGCTCCGCAAAAAGAGGAACCCAAGAAGGCGGAAGCCCCAAAGCCGCTCGAAGGTGAGGCGCTCGCGAAAGTGTATGTGGATTGCTGGGGTCTGTGGAGCGAAGCCAAGTGGGACAAATTCGGCGCTTGTTACTCGGAAAGCGCGATCAGTTCGTTCCCCGACTCGGGTCAACCCACCCTCAACGGTCGTGATGCGATCATCGCAAACTTCAAAGGATTACGGAGCGCATTCCCCGATACCCGCGGCGCTCCAGAGATTGTGCTCATGAATGGTCGCACGGTGGCTACCGTTGGTTTCCAGACGGGGACCAATTCCGGACCAATGAAGAATCCGGATGGCAGCTCAATGCCGGCCACGAACAAGAAGATTGGCCAGCACATTTTCCACTCCGTTACCTTTGACGACAAGAATCAGGCCGTCAGCGAGACATTCATGCAGGATTTGGGCAATATGATGGCGCAGCTTGGGGTGAGCAAGATGCCCGCGCGTGCTTTGGTTACGGAGCCCATGGCCGGTTCACCGAAGATCGTGATCGCCAAGAACGACGAGACAGAAAAAGCGAACGTTGCGACAGTGCAGAAGGTTTGGGACGCTTTTTCAAAAGAAGACGTGAAGTCGGTCGAAGCCGCGATGGCGGACGACGTACTGGAGTCCGATCAGGCTGATCCAGCTGATCACAAAGGCAAGAAAGCGGTCATGGACAACTGCAAGATGTTCCTTGGCGCCATGAGTGACCTCAAACAGGACTGCTCCACTTGGGGTGCGGGCGACTACGTCGTTTCGCAATGCAAGGTCAGCGCTGTCAACGACGGCAATATGGGCAAGATGTTCAAAAAGACGGGCAAGACCGTGAACATGTCCATCGCCGAGGTGACGAAGCTGACCGGTGGCAAGATCAGTGAGATCTACCGGTTCTACAACGGCATGGCGATGGCACAGCAGCTCGGGCTCCTTCCACCGCCCGCAGCAGCAGGCGAAGCAAAAGCGATGCCCGCAGCCCCCGCGAAGGGCGCGGTCAAGCCGGCCAGTATGAAGAAGTAATCATTCCGACTCAGTGCGGATGAGACGAACAAGGTGGTCGCGCTTTGCGATCGCTTGGGCGATCGCTTGGGCGATCGCCTTGTTTGGGCAATCTCAGGCATGAAAAAGCGGGTTGCCTTGGAGCCGTTTTGGCGTCCAATGACGGCATGGCTGCGACGGCACGCGTTTGTTGTTTGGCCGCGATCTTCTCGGTCGCTTGCGGGGGAAACTCGGGAGCGCCTGCGCAGCAGTCTTGCCCAGCTGCATCGAGTTGCGGCGGAACTAGTCACAACGCGTCGTCCAATGCCGGAACGTCCATTATTGATTCCAACAACGCGGGGCAGGGGGGCGGTTCGCCGAGCGGAGTCGCGGGGCAAACCACAGGCGGTTCGCCGAGCGGAATGGCAGGCAGCGGTGGAATTGCTGAAAATGGAGGCGTGAGCGGCATCGGCGGCGACAACACGAGCGGAAATGGGGGTGCGTCGGTGCAGGGCGGCGCTGGGGGATCCCCGGGTGAGGCGGGGACGAACAATGGCGGTGCGGCACAAGGAGGATCCACTGGTATCAATCCGCCCCCGGGGTTCGTTCTGAGTCCGTACAAAGACACCAGCATCAATTTCGACTGGAACAACGACATCGTCTCCACGCTGGTGCCCGGTACACGGACACCCCTGGTGATGGATCTGCCCAGCAACGGCGGTAAAGCCGTCACGCTTGCCTTCGCAACCGGTGAGTGCGGTGCGGAAAATTGGGGCGGTGTGATGGGTGAAGCGATGGCGATGGCCAACGTGGCGGCATATAACGCCGCCGGTGTCGACTACGCGTTGGCGACCGGGGGCGCCGCAGGCTCGTTCACCTGTGGCTCGGATGCGGGGATGCAGTCGTTCATCGAGCGCTGGGCTTCGCCGCATTTGCGGGGCATCGATTACGACATCGAAGCCGGCCAAACCCCGGAAGTGATCCACGCACTGATCGAACGCATTCCCGCGGCGCATGCAGCACACTCCGATTTGCGCTTCAGTCTGACGCTCGCGACGTTGGCCAACAACGCTGGAGCAGAGAAAGCCCAGTCGCTCGGAGCGGGCGTAGCGGAGAGTTTGAATCAGTACGGCGTGACCACGCTGCAAGCGGTGGCGGATGTGATTGGCGATTGGCCGAGTTATCTCACCGTCAACCTCATGACGATGGATTACGGCGCTCCCGGCATGGGTGTGTGCGTCGTCAAAGCAGGCGCGTGTGAAATGGGAGAATCGGCGTTGCAAGCCGCCTACAATTTGCACGACAAGTGGGGCGTTCCCTTCGCCAATATTGAACTGACTCCCATGATCGGCGGCAACGACGTTCAAGGCGAGCACTTCACGCTCAACGACGTCGATACTGTGATGACTTTCGCCCTCACGCAAGGCCTCGCCGGAGTGCACTATTGGTCCTACGACCGCGACACCGATTGCATACAAGATTTCGCGTCGCCCACCTGCAATTCCCTAGGCAACGTGGGCAACCACGGATTTCTGACGCGATTTCTTGCGGCGATGGGCAACTAGGGTTGGAACACCGCGGAAGATTGTCAGTCGAGTTTGACTTGGATTTGCTCGGCCGTGGCTTTGGCTTTGGCGCGTGCTTCGCTGAGGGTTGCGCCGCGGGCGAGGGCCACGCCCAAACGACGGTGGCCAGCGATTTCTGGCTTCCCGAATAGGCGCAACGACGTATCAGGCGCAGACAGAGCGCTGTCAGGTACGACGTATCGCGGCGCTTGGGAGTGTCCATCGCCGAGAATCACATGCGACGCACTGGGACCATGCTGACGGATGTTGGGAATTGGCAGGCCCAGTATGGCGCGGCTGTGCAACGCGAATTCACTCAAATCTTGCGAGATGAGGGTGACCATGCCGGTATCGTGAGGCCTAGGAGAGACTTCGCTGAAGAGCACCTCATCGCCTTTCACGAACAGCTCTACCCCAAAGATGCCGCGGCCCCCGAGTGCCTCAGTGACTTTCGTGGCGATGGACTGCGCCTTGCGCAGTGCCGCTTCCGACATGGGGTGGGGTTGCCACGATTCGTGGTAGTCGCCTGAGACCTGACGGTGTCCGATCGGCTCGCAGAAGCTAGTGCCTTGTTCGTGGCGCACAGTGAGCAGCGTGATTTCGTAGTCGAACGGGAAGAAGCCTTCGACGATGACGCGACCGGCTTTGGCGCGACCGCCTTGCTGGGCCACCTGCCAAGCGGGCGCGATGTCGGCGTCTGTACTGACCAGGCTTTGCCCTTTGCCTGACGAACTCATCACCGGCTTCACGACGCAGGGCAGGCCAATTGCTGCAACCGCGTCTCGATACTCCGCTTCTGTGCCGGCGAATCGATAGGACGAGGTGGGCAGCCCCAATTGCTCCGCCGCAAGGCGGCGAATGCCTTCGCGATCCATGGTCAAGCGCGCCGCCCGCGCCGTGGGAATCACGCGCTGCCCGGCGCTTTCCAATTCGACCAGCGTGCCGGTTGCAATGGCCTCGATTTCCGGCACCACAATATCCGGCTTCTCGCGTTCGATCAGAGCTCGCAGCGCCTGCCCATCCAGCATGTCGATCACATGGCTGCGGTGCGCGACCTGCATGGCCGGAGCCCCCGGGTAGCGATCCACCGCAATGACTTCCACCCCAAGACGCTGCAGCTCAATGGCGACTTCTTTCCCCAGTTCCCCCGAGCCAAGCAGCAATACTCGAGTCGCGCTGGCCGTGCCCGCGGTGCCAATGATCGTCATGA
>DATJEQ010000344.1:0-7400 GCA_035496495.1 Polyangiaceae bacterium | reverse complement strand
TGGGGATGTCGCTCAAACCGTGAAAGAGGCGGTAACGCTTGCCACTGGGAAAATCCAGATACGACGCGTTCACGGCGCTGGTCTCATAGTGGTGCGCGGTGTAATCGGTGATGCCGGCGTGAAAGGCCTGGGGAACGACGTCGTCGTTACGGTGACACGTGGGACTCAGGCACCCCGAAGCGCACAGACCCAGCGCAATGGCGCCCAGCCAACCCCATGCTTGGTTACCCGTGTACATTTGCTTTTGTGCCATAACATGACCCCGCGCTGAGCGCAGTATTCCACGGCATGTAGGCCCTTGCTATGGTTCAGGTTGCAATGGGCAAGCTCGGCAAGGTGTGGCTGGTTGGCGCAGGGCCGGGAGATCCGGGCCTGATCACCGTGCGAGGCCGCGAAGTGCTGATGGCGGCGGACGTTGTGCTCTACGATGCCCTCTCGCACCCCGCGCTGCTGCAATTGTGCCGCGCGGGCGCCCAACTGCGCGATGTCGGCAAACGGGGCGGGCAGTACAGCCCGGATCAATCCTGGATCACCCAGCAACTGATTGAGCTGTCGCGCGCGGGCCTGGGTGTGGTGCGGCTCAAGGGGGGCGATTCGTTCCTGTTCGCCCGCGGCGGGGAAGAGGCGTTAGCGCTAGCGGAAGCGGGCATCCCTTTTGAAATTGTGCCGGGTCTGTCCTCGCCGATTGGCACCGCGGCGTATGCGGGTGTGCCGCTCACGCACCGCGCGCTGTCGTCGAGCGTCACTTTCATCACTGGCAGCAACAAAGAAGGCGAGGAGTGGACAGAAGCGGATTGGAAGAAGCTGGCCACCGCGACCGACACCATTTGCATTCTGATGGGAATGCGCAAACTCGATTTCATCACCCAGGCACTGATCGCAGGCGGGCGCGACCCGGCAACGCCGTCGCTCGTGATCCAATGGGGCGCGCGGCCCGAGCAGCGCGTGGTGGAATCCGAGCTCGCGCAGTTGCCGGCGGCGGTGCAGCAAGCGAAGCTCAGTAACCCAGCTATTGTGATCATTGGTCGCGTCGTGGGGTTGCGAAAAAAGCTGCGCTGGTACGACAACCGCCCGCTCTTCGGCAAACGCATCTTGGTGCCGCGAGCGCAGGAGCAAGCCCAGTTCGCGGCGGATGCCATCCGTCAGCGCGCGGCCGAAGCCGTGGTCTTCCCGGTGATCGAAATTCACGACCCGGCGGATCCAAAGCCGCTGCAGCTCGCGACGCAGAATCTTGCGCAATACGACCAGGTGCTGTTCACCAGCGCGAACGGTGTGCAGCGGTTCTTCGCCGAATTGGGCCGTCAGCACAAAGATGCGCGTGCGCTTGCGGGCTGCAAGGTGGGCGTCATTGGGCCCCGCACGGGCGCCGCATTGAGGCAATACGGCGTGGTGGCGGATGTGATCGCGGAGCAATTTGTGGGGGAAAGCCTGGCGGCAGCGCTGCTTCCCTTGAAGCCGAAGCGGGTGTTGATCCCGCGCGCATTGGTGGCTCGCGACGAATTGCCGAAGTTGTTGCGAGAAGCAGGGGCACAGGTGGACGTGGTGGCAGCCTACGAGACGAAACCCGTTTCTGCTGAGAAAATGGCGGAGCTGATTGACAGCTTCGAGCAGGGGAGCATCGATGTCGCGCTGTTCACGTCGAGTTCCACGGTGAGTTCATTGTGCGACGCATTGGGAGAAAAGGCCCCCGAAATACTGGGGCACACCACGGTTGCCTGCATTGGGCCCATCACTGCGAACACCGCTCAAGAGCGCGGACTAAGAGTCGATGTGTTGGCCGAGCAATACACGCTCGACGGCTTGCTCGACGCGCTAGAGCAGCACTTTGCTGCAGCCTGAATCAATTGAACTCGACGCGCGCTAAGAAGAATTTGTTGTTCAAGGTCTTATCCGTGATCACCTTGAATTGCTTCGGAGTCCCCAGCTCGCGCTTCAGCCCAGTCAATCGACCCTGCTCGGAAGTGAAGAACATCACTTTCTTGCCGGAGTCGGTTTGCTCTTTGATCCAATCTTTGAATTTCTTGCCGGTGGCCACGAATGCGGGCACGCGATTGCTGGTGTAGAAATTCTCACCCTTCCAGTTCATTTGGTAGGCAACCAGCCATTCATCCGGGCTCTTGCGAGCCTTGTAATAGGCCATGATCGTTTCGCGCTGGCCCCAGTGCGGCGCCGCCTTGACCAGGTAGACGTCGGCCATCCACGCCGCGAACAGCAACGACAGGGTACCCACTGCCACCACAGCGTGGCGTCGCAGGCCGTGCACCATCCAGCCCAAAAACAAGACTGCCGCAACGATGGTGACGGCGAACAGCGCGGGGCGGAAATCCAACGATTCAGGCCAAGGGCGTTGGTATTGATAGGTGAACAGGTGGATCAGGCGAATGCTGCCTTTGAGATCGCCGCTCTTGTCGATCGCCATGTCGCGGCCAGCCAGCAGCGCGGCTGCGGCCGCAACGAGGCCGATCGCGCCCACAATGGGTGCAACGGGTGACGCACCCGCGGCGCCAACGACAGGAGCCCTACCACCGAAGCGCAGGGCGCTGAAAACCGTCAACAAGGCGCCCGCGATCAAGAGCACCGCGGCAATGATCGGGTGCGGCTGCGCGTCGGCCACTACGGTGCCCAGCACCGAGCCCGGCAGGCAAAACGCGACCCCGAGCGTGGCCATTGAAATGCCCAGAGCAATGCCAAAATAGTAGCCCAGCTTTTGCCGCCACGAGTGCCCCACAGTGGGGTCATTGCCCATGGCTTCGTCGATCAGCAGCCCCGAGAGCGCGGCGATGGGCGGCACCATGGGCAGGATGTAATGATGGAACTTGGTGAGCGTGATGGTGAACATGCCGAAAGCAGCAATCGCCCACAGAAACAGCAGCAACGCAGATTCATGGATCCTGTCGTATTCGTCGCGTTGACGACGGAACCACCACACCAGGCCCGCTGCGCACACGCCATTCCAAGGAAATAGGCCGTACCCCAGTTGCCAGATGTAATAACGGAAGCTGACGTCGTCGCCTTCGTTGGTGTCGTGTACGTGCTCAAAGGCGCGCTGATACATGTCGTGCCACAGCAGGCGCTCGACGAAAGGCTCGCCGTGGCGCATGTACATTTGCACGAACCAGGGCATGCACACGAAGCCGAGCAGCATCAGCATTCCGGCCAAATCCGCGCGCAGCAGTTGCTTCAAATCGTTGCGCAGCACGACGTACGAGCCGAAGACGAACAACGGCAGCACCAAGCCCGGGGCGCCCTTGGCCATTGCTGCCAGCGCCACGGC
This sequence comes from Polyangiaceae bacterium, assembly GCA_035496495.1. Taxonomy (GTDB): domain Bacteria; phylum Myxococcota_A; class Polyangia; order Polyangiales; family Polyangiaceae; genus SZUA-265. The sequence goes on along the minus strand of DATJEQ010000344.1, from coordinate 4,126 downwards.
GTACCAAGCGGCCAGAAAATACGTGCGGCTCTTGCCCTGCTCTTTGCGGTTGGCCCACACGAACGCGCCGAGCAGCACCGCGTACAACAAGGCGGCCAACGCGGGTTGAAAGCGGGTGTTGTTCAGCTGCGCCAATTGCTTGCAATCGGTGTTGCCCGGCAAGCCGCAATTGCCCTCGCCCGAGCCTTCCACCACTTCGTCCGTGTGAGCTCGAAAGCCGCGAGGAAAGGCGCGCCGGCGCAGCAGATCCACCAGCGAGATCGAGGGGCGCGCAGCTTGCTCCGCTTCACTGTCGGTGCGTGTGTAATGCAAGGTGAGGTTGCGTGAGCCCAGGTACATGATCTGGGGCAAAGCGCTCATGATCACGACCACCAAGAGCAGGTGCATGCCGGAAAATCGCCAGCGCCCGCGGGCGCTGCGCACTTCAACCGAAGGCAGCTTTTCATCACCGGTGAGCAGGCCCAGAAGCAGCAAGCCGAGCGCCGCTGTGAGCGTTGCCACGTAGGGCATGTCCGTCATCGTTTGGCGCGCGATCAGCAGCCAATACGGCGCGGTGATCAGCACCAATCCGCCCAGGAACGCAGCCCTTCTGCCGAAGAAGCGCGCGGTGCTCTTGTACAGTACGTAGCTGCCCAGAATAGTCAGCAGGAAGACCGGGAAGCGGGCGGCCCATTCCGGCTGCGGCCACAAGCCGGATTCAGTTCCGGCCAGCATTTGATCCGGCGCGTAGCGAACGCCCAGCAACGAAAAGCTCAGGCCCTGGATCCAGAAATTCAAGATGGGCTTCGACCAGAACCAGCCATCTTGCGCCCACCACAAGCTGATCCAATCGTCGCGCGCCAGCATCTCACGGGCGACCTCGCCGTAGTGCGTCTCCCACGGATCGATCAGCGAGTAGCTGCCGAGCATGGGCAAATACAGAAGCGTGGAAAGTGCTAGCAGCCAAAAGCCGTGGCGCTCGTACAGCGCGCGGGGCGACGAATCTTCTTGCTGGAAAGCGCCCAACTTTTGCCCCAGGCGGAAGATCGCAACGATCAGCCAGACGAACAGCGCCGGCATCAGCACCGAGCACACCAAAATGGCGTGAGGAATGACGCCCGCGACGGCGCTGCGCAACGCGATCAGCAGCGCTGCCCCACTGAGCGCGATCTGGCCCAGTGGGCGCGCCAAATCAGAAAGCTCAACCACCGTCTGCGCCGGGCTCTCGGTGGGCTCCAGGCTACCCACGAAGGACAGCGCGCCCAATGCGGCCACTGCGCAGCTGAACAAGCCCAGGAGCACGCTGAACGTGAAGCGCTGATCGCTCGCGACAATCAGAAATTGAAGCGTTGCGCCCAATAAGAACAGCGCCAGGCCGATCCAACGCGACCGCGGCAAGCGAAAGGAAAAACGTCGCTTGGCCGGTCTTGGCTGTGCAGTGCTTGCGGCAGGTTCGGTGACGCTGGCCGCTTCAGCGGACTCAGCGGCGAGCGCAGCGGGCGGCCCAGCAAGCTGCTCAGTAGGCTGCGGCTGCTCCACGTCGGGCAAATTCTGATCGGTCATCGCAGCGGCGCCGGTTTCGCGGGCGCTGGTCTACCAGAGTTCCGGCCGCGTTGGGTTGCCCTTCAATCCCAAATGGAACTCACCCCCATGTTCGTATGTATTGGAAATAACAGTACTATTTTAACAAACCCAGCGCGACTTCGCTAAGCGATGACAGCTCGACGCCGCCGCCCGCGGGGCGTTTGGTAAATGGCAACAGTGAGCTGGTCAGCTTCGAGGGCAGTGGCGGTGGGGGTTGTGGCCTGTGCCATCGCTTGCGCTGGCCAAACGCACATTGAGAAAAATGTGGGGCTCAATGGCTCTGCAAGTGCCCGAGCGCGCCCTGCGGCCAGTGACGATGATCGACTCAGTGCGGCCCTGCAGAAGATCGAAGATCAGGGCTCGCCGCTGCAAGTGCTCGATGCGCAAACGCGCGCCGGCCTTGAGTTGGAATTGAGCAAAGTGAGCACGGCAGAGCGCGAGCAATTGCGCTTGAATGAAACGGCCGCCGCTGAACGGCCGCTGCTACACCTGTTCGCTTACGGGGTATTGCCTGCAGCCTATCAGCGATTGAGCATGGGCGAGGTGGCTGCTGACGAAATTGTGCAGGCGCGTATTTTGGGGGGCGCCCGCGATTTCGAAAATGCAGCGAAAGAGGTGCTCGCTGTGGCGCAGCTGTCGGCTCGCAAAGTCGTGCGCGACGCAGTGAGCGCTCGTGGCCCCGGTGGGCAATTCGACCTTGCCCACTTGCGCGCCGTGGTCGTTGCGCTGTACACGCTCGGCGATCTGAGCACCGCGGAGCTCGCCCGCAGTCGTCTGTCGCAGTTGGATCCAGCGCCGGTTATTCGCTTTGCGCTCGCTTATGCTTACGCCCGAGTCGGCAAGTGGGATTTGGCGGAGGCTGCGCTGCTCAAGCTGCAAGCCGATCCCGAGGCGGGGGCCCTGCGATCGACGGTCGATACCACGCTGGCACAGGTGAAACTCGCTCGCAGTGATCTGACCGAGCCCGCCAATGGTGCGCTCGTCCTCGCTCGGGCGCGCGCGGAGATGCAGTTGGGGCGACTGGATCAAGCACGCGCGGTGTTGACGCCGCTGCGCGCGCAGGCAGCGAGGCACTTGGGCCTCGCGGTGGCCACGGTGCAGGCGGATCTGGGTGGCGAATTGTGCCCGGGGATGCCAACCGGCATGGGCAATGGTGCGTTGTGTGAAGCCTTGTGGCTGTCTCAGCAGCAATCGCAAAGCATCGATCCGCTGCTCGATGCCGCGTGGCAATCGGGGGAAGGGCGCGATGCGCAGTCGATAGAAGGCTTTCTGGGCCTGCGCTTCGTGGTGCCGCTGATGTACCGCCACCCGGTCGATCCCCCCGATGCAAAGCTCAACGCAGTACCCGCTGACATCAGTGAAAACTTGCGGGGCTTGAGCGCCGCGTTGGCTCAGGTGACGGATTCGGCGGCTCAACCCAGTTCGAGTCCGGCGCGACTGCGCGCTCTGCGCCGCTTCGCACAAATTGTGGAGCGCGCCACCCTGGATCGCGGGAAAATCAGCCCCAGGGAGCGCGCGGAATGGAAGGCTCAGGCGCTGGCGTTGCAGCAGAGCGCGCCCAATGAGCCGGCAACTTTGGCGCTTATTTTGGGCCTAGCGACGTGGCTTGCACCCAGTGAAGACATTGCCCCGCTGCTCGATGCCGTGAAGCCCGATCAATTGGCCGATCGCCAATCGCTGGATGTGTGGCTCAAATTGAATTTGGGCACCGCGCTCGCCAACGGCGATAGGGCGCGCCTCGAGAGCTGCAAGAATATTTTGCCCCAGTGGATGTTGTTCCCTGAAGGACAATCCGGCGAAATGTTGTTGCTCATTGCCCAGGCAGATGCCGCGCTCGATCCCAGCAACCAAAAGAAGTGGCTCACGCTATTGCATCTAGCGAACGCTTTCGACACCGTGACTGAGGCCAGGCTGCAGGCCGCGGCGACAAACCACACATTGGGTGATGGGGCCGGTGCTGTGAGGAGCCTGGAACAACTGGAGCAAGATCTGCAGCAAGGCACCGTGGTGCGTGCCGATCCGGTGGGTTTTTTCGTGACGCACGTGCTGCGTTTGGGGCTTGCGGGGTTGAGCGCGCAGGGAGCAGCGCGGGTTGAAAAGGCCAATGCCATTGTTGCGGCGCTCAAGAAGTCGAGCGACGCGGTGCTTCCGCCGCAGCTGATCACTTGGGCGCAGTTGTGGGTGCGGCGCTTGCGCGAAGCCGATGAGCGCTGTCCCAAGCCCTTCTGTTCGGAAAAGCTCCTCGCGGCGCTCCCGTCGTCGGCCCGCTTGTTGGAGCCCCACCCGCTGCACTTGCTGCAGCGCGGCGTACTCTCGTTGGGGGCCGTCGGTCTGTCCCTGAATTACGAGATCGCTCAGGGTTTGCAGCCCGTGATCGCCGTACAAGCCCGCTATGTTGTCGCGGGGCCGTAATCGGATGCTTCCGTGACGCTAGCCGGCTGAACGCGAACCCATTATGCTGCGCTAGGAGATTCTTATGCCGATGCGCTCGTTGCTCTGTTCGTCGTTTCTTGTCGCCGTCTGTGGTTCGCTGGTCGCCTGTAGCAGCGGCGGAGCAAAGACG
>DATJEQ010000343.1:0-7660 GCA_035496495.1 Polyangiaceae bacterium | reverse complement strand
GTGGGAGCCGCGACGGACATCGGCTGGGCCGCCGGTGATTTTTCCACCGTGATCAAGATGGAGCCCGACGGCACCGTATTCGCGGATCCGGTGATCGTGACGTCGTCGACCGGTGAATTATTGGCGTTGAATCTACCCTCCTCCGCCACCCAGTCGAAGCCGGAGTTACTGCCCCTCGCCAGCAATGGGGCCGGCCTAGAGCTGAGTCATTTTTCCTACCTGGCATTCGTGCCTGCGATCAACTGGTGCGAATCCAGCGGTTGGAGTGATACGCCCAATTCACCTCAGTGCAGCAACGCAGGCGCCGCCACGACGCTGCGCTCGTTCGGCTGCAAGAACTATCGATTCTGCAGCATCATTACCGCGAGCTGTTGTGTGGAGCCCGGTGATGCCTCAGCTGCAGCAACAGACGGCTGCAGCCTCAGTTCGGCGCAATTGGGCTATTCGTTCATCACCACGGACAGCAATGGCGGACAGTACCCGTACTGCGACACTCCCACGGATGGCGGCGGTGGCGACGCGGGAACCATGACCTGCAGTGAAGCAGTCGCAGCGCTAAACGCCGGGACCGATGCCGCTCAGCTCAACGCAGAGTCCTGCTCACTGCCCGGCGACGGAGGAGTCTCTTGCGCGGTTGCTTTGGATTGGACCATTGGCGTCAGCTGCACGTCGTTCTGTGCGTCCATTGGTCAGACTTGCGTCTATGCGGCACAGGGCGGTGGGGCTAATCTGGGTGCGGATTGCACGGGCCAATACGCCACGCCGCAACAGCCGACAACCAATTGCGCCCTCGCAACTGACTTAGATACCCTGTGTTATTGTAACTGACACAAATCAGTCGGCATCAAGTCCCCGGGTTGCGGTTGCAGCCCGGGGATTTCTGTTTTTGTGCAGAAACTGGTTTCCACGCTTGAATCGGCGACACAAGGCGTCACAATCGCGCCACCCGTGACCAGCGCAAAAGCGATGCTTGCTTCGCTCAACGCACCGCAGAAAGAAGCGGTGTGTACCCTGAAGGGGCCTCTTTTGGTTTTAGCGGGAGCCGGCTCAGGCAAGACGCGCGTGATCACTTATCGCATCGCGCGCCTCATTGCTGCTGGCGTTGCCCCGGAACGCATCTTGGCGGTGACCTTCACCAACAAAGCGGCCAAAGAAATGAAAGCGCGTGCCGCGGTGCTGCTGGGCAAGGGTAAACGCAAAGCACCCGAGATCTCCACCTTCCATTCTCTGTGCGTACGCATCCTGCGTCGTCACATCGATCGTTTAGGCTACCCCAAACAATTCTCGATCTTCGATCAGGGCGACCAGGACAGCATCGCACGCTCCGCCTTACGTGACATTCGGGTGGGCCATGAGAAGCTCAAGCCCGGCGATCTGCTGTGGCACATTGGCCAATGGAAATCCGCACAACTGACTCCCGAGCAAGCGCTGGAACAAGCGAAGACCGACAAAGAGCAATTGGCTGCTATGGCTTTCGCACGCTACCAGGCCGCTCTGCGCACCTGTGGCGCGGTGGATTTCGACGATTTGCTGTCGTGCACGCAGGAGCTTTTCGAGCGCTTTGCGGACGTGCGCAAAGCTGAACAGCAGCGCTTCGTGCACCTGCTGATCGATGAATACCAGGACACAAATGCCTTGCAATATCGAATTGTTACGGCCCTTGCCGAACGGCACCGCAACCTGTGCGTGGTGGGGGACGACGACCAATCCATCTACGGTTGGCGTGGCGCGGAAGTGACCCACATCCTCAATTTCACTCGCGATTGGCCGGAAGCAAAAGTCGTGCGCTTGGAGGACAATTATCGCTCCCGGCAATCGGTGCTCGAGCTGGCCAATCGCCTGATCTTGCACAACAGCAATCGTTACCCGAAGACGCTGCAAGCAAGTCGCACGGGGGGAGATACGCCGCGTTACCTGCGCTTCGAGGATGAGGTACAGGAAGCCAATTCCGTCGTAAAAGAGATCGTTCAGCGGGTCACCGCGACGGATATCGAAAAGATCCCCGCCGGCGATATCGCCATTCTGTTTCGCACGAATGAGCAACCTCGGGCTTTTGAGATCGAGCTGCGGCGTGCGAAGATCCCGTACGTGCTCGTCGGTGGGCAGTCGTTCTACGATCGCAAAGAGGTGCGCGACATCTTGGCCTACCTCAAAGTGATCGCCCACCCTCAAGATGAAGTGTCGCTGCTGCGTATCATCAACACCCCGGCTCGCGGCATCGGAGATACGGCTGTACGCTCGTTGCTTGAGCGCGCCATTGCCGCGGGCAAGCCACTGTGGGAAATCTTGAGCGATCCACTGACCTTGACGGCACTGCCCGCCGGTGTGGCTCCGCGCGTGACAGCGTTCCGTGAGCGCATTGAACAATGGCAGGAGCGCACGCAGAAAGAAAAGCTCTCTGCTGTTGTGCAAGATCTGTTGGGGCAGATCAATTACCGCGCGGAATTGTCACGGGTGTACAAGAACGACGGCGATGTGGAAGCGCGTTGGAGTTCACTCGAAGAGCTGGTGAATTCACTGGCGTTGTACGAAGCGCGCGCCGCCAAACCGACGCTCGCCGAGTTCTTGACGGAAACAGTCCTCGCCGGCAGAGAAGATCAGCGAGAAGAGGAAGATCCCCGACGGCAGAACGCCCTCACGCTGATGACGTTGCACAGCGCTAAGGGCCTGGAATTTCGTCACGTGTATATGGTGGGGATGGAGGAAGGGCTCTTGCCTCATCAGCGCTCCGTGATCGAAAACCGTGGCGTCGAAGAAGAACGCCGGCTGTGCTACGTGGGAGTCACGCGAGCGATGGACACGCTCACCCTCACGCTCTCCAAGTCGCGCATGAAGTGGGGCAAAGCGTATGCCAGCATCCCCAGCCGCTTCTTGCTCGAAATGCGCGGGGAAACCGATCGGGCTCGCCTTGCAGCGGAGGCGGCCGAGAAGCGCTTCATGCCCAAGCCACCGGGCGTGTCAGAGGAGTCCCCCAAGCGCGGCGCACGCAGGCGTGCAGTTGCGGCAAAAAACAACAAAAGAGGCACAGCCAAGGCCAAGATCAGCGCTAAATCTCGCAGCCCGCAACCTGCTTGACGCTGATCTTGCTGGGTTCTACGACCCCCCACAGTCCTACCCGATGATGTCCAGCTCTGAAGCGACCCCTTCGCCGGCACAGGCCCCGAATGGCTCCGGTGAGATGTTCGATCGCATCGCGCCGCGCTACGATTTGCTCAATCGCATCATTTCGTTCGGTATTGATCAGCGCTGGCGGCGCCTCACTGTCAAGGCATTGGCGCTCCCCAAGTCGGCCCGGGTGCTCGACTTGGCGACGGGAACGGGAGACTTGGCAATCCTACTGGCCCAGATGCACGGTGACTGTACCGTGGTAGGGCTTGATCCTTCCCAGCGTATGCTTGAAATCGGTCGCCAAAAGGCCGAGCGCGTGGGGCTTGCCTCGCGCATCACAATGCAGCACGGCGCTGCAGAGTCTTTGCCGTTTGAAGATGGCAGTTTCGACGCGGTAACGGTCGCGTTTGGGATCCGCAATGTGCCGGATCGGCTTCGCGCTCTACGCGAAATTCAACGCGTACTCGTTCCCGGCGGGCGACTGGGTGTGTTGGAGCTGTCTGAGCCTCCCAGCGGGCTTATGGGCGCAGCGGCTCGCCTGCACGTGCACCACTTCGTGCCCTGGCTGGGCGGGGTGCTTTCGGGCGTTCGGGAGTACCGCTATTTGCAACAATCTATCGCGGCATTCCCGCCCGCGTCTGAATTCGTGCGCTTGATGGAGCAAGCGGATCTTTGCACGGTGCACGCGACGCCACTCACATTCGGCGTCTGTCACCTCTATGTCGGCAGCAAGTCCGGTCAGGGTGTGCTGAGATGATCGGGGACAATTGGGCATGATGGGCGGCGATGTGGCTTCCAACCTTGCCATTGCGGCTCCCGATCCCGGCGCATCCAGCTGGGAGCTGGCAAGCCTGCGCGAAGCGATCAAACGCAAAGCGCGTGCCTCCACAGGGAAATACCTCGTGCTGTCGTTACCAGCGCCCGTATTGCCGTTGTCTACCGTCTTCGGTTTGGCGAGGGAGACGCCGCATTTTTTGTGGCAACCCAGCGACCACGCCCCGGGCGTGGTGGGTTTCGGATCCGTCGTGAGCCTGAGCGCTCAGGGCGCCGAGCGGTTCGAGCGCATCAAGGCGGAAGCCGAAGCGCTGTGGGCCGGGCTGGATGTCCTGTCTCTGGCTCCCCCCTTGGTTCCCCCGCGACTGTTCGGAGGGTTCTCATTTGAGCCGGGTAGTGCGAGCGGCGCAATTTGGTCAGCGTTTGGCGACGCCCAATTCGTGCTTCCCCGGTTGCGCTACTGCACCGCTGCGGGGCGTGCGGAATTATCGCTGGCCCTGACTCGGACAGAAGTACTCGCCGACTGCGATCCTTGGCTCACCCAGCTGCTGCGCTTGCATGAAACTCTAGCGCGATTGGCGGCCGACGAAACAGCGCCCCATTCCGTCAAGGCAATCGCGGCGATTGCAGAAGGTTCTGCTTCCAGCGAAGCGAGTACGCCCTCGGCTTGGGAGACTCAGATCGCCGATATTTTGGCTGCAATCCGAGGGAATCAGTGCAGCAAAGTTGTGTTGGCGCGACAGCAGCAAGTGACCTTCGAAGCCCCGCTGTCAGCGGTGGCAACTCTGGCTTCTCTGCAGGAAAACGTCGGCGCGGAAGCAACCTGCTTCGCCTTTAACTTTGGCGAGGGCACCTTCATTGGCGCGACGCCCGAGACACTGATCCACAAGCATGCGCTCGCGGTGAGCAGTGAAGCGCTGGCTGGGTCGGTCCGCGCCGACGACACGGATGGCGAACAGGCATTGCTCGACAGTGAGAAAGATCAGGGAGAGCACCGCGTGGTGGTGCAAACCATTGCGGATACGCTCGCCCCGCTGTGTGCTGATCTCAGCTTCGACGAGACGCCGAAGATCCGGCGGCTGCGCCACTTGTTGCACCTGCAAACTCCCATTTCCGGCACCCTAAAAACTCCGCTTCATGTGTTGGATTTGGTTGCGCGCTTACACCCCACTCCAGCGGTAGCCGGTGCGCCTACCTCCTTTGCGGTACGGTGGATCGCAGAGCATGAGCAAGCGCCGCGCGGCTGGTATGCCAGCCCCATAGGGTGGATGGATGCCACCGGTGACGGTTCTTTCGAAGTCGCGCTGCGCTCCGGCGTTCTGTGCGGCAATCGAGCGTTTCTTTACGCCGGAGCGGGGGTCGTCGCTGGTTCAGACGCCCAAAGTGAACACCTGGAAACAGAGATCAAACTCGCCTCGTTGCGGGGTGCGCTGCGCACCACGTGACGCATTCGTTTTCGGGGATGCCCTGTGCGTGAGGACGGTTGATGGAAGCTTCGAGCCTGTTCACCGCCTGGGCGCAGCTACTGGTCCGCAGCCTAGAAGAGCTGGGGCTCAGCCATGTCGTGATCAGTCCAGGTTCGCGATCCACCCCCCTCACCTGGGCATTGACGCAGAGCGCCCGCATTGGGCACAGCATCGTGATCGATGAGCGATCCGCGGCCTTCACGGCTCTTGGCCGGGCAAAATACACGGGCAAACCGTGCGCGCTATTGTGCACCTCTGGTTCAGCAGCAGCGAACTATCTGCCCGCCATCGTCGAGAGTTCACAGTCACACACACCGCTCTTGGTGATCACAGCCGATCGGCCTTTCGAGCTGCAACAGCGTGGTGCCCCGCAGACGATCGACCAAGTGAAGCTGTACGGCGGATTTGTGCGCGACTATTTCGATCTGGGAATGCCCGACGAATCGTTGGCGGCGCTGCGATCCCTGCGCAGCACGATCGCGCAGGCTTTCAGGCGTACTGTGGAGCCCACGCCGGGCCCGGTGCAGATCAATTTCCGCGCTCGCAAACCCCTCGAGCCAACCACAATTTCTGATCCCACAGTACAAGAGCGGATGAACCTCGCGTGTCGCGATCCGCTGCCCGCGCTGATTCCATCGCTCCACTGCGCCGCACCTCAAGCGATCCAACGGCTCGCGGCACGCCTGGGCAAGGCGCAGCGCGGGGTGATCACGATCGGGCCGCAGAATCTGTACCAAGAAGGCCTGACTGAGGCTTTGACCCGAATCCTGCAAGTATCGAATTTCAGTGTCCTTTGTGAATCCACCGGGCAACTACGGCACGGTCCAATCCACGAGACACTGAACGCTCGCCTGTGCGACGCGTTCGATTGGTTTTTCGCAACATCGACTGGGCGGACACAGCCTCCGGATTTCGTCCTTCAGATCGGTCCGAGTCCCACCTCCGGCTCGTGGCAAGAGATTCTGTCACGTGTCGACGAGCTGGAGCTGCACGTCGTGAGTGACCATTCGTTGCAAGATCCGAGCGCGCGCGCGCAGAGCGTGATTCTGGGTTCGGTCGTGCATTCTTTCAACGCGCTTGCAACAACGCTTGATGCTCCTCCGAGGGCACCCAGCGCTTGGCACACCCAACTCGCGCGGGCAAACACGCGCCTGTGGGAGGTGATCGATGCTGAACTATCGCAAGCCCAGAAACGCACGTCACTGTCCGAAGCTGTAGCGGTGCGCGCGGTGTTCGATCAGTTGCCCACAGGAGCGCTCCTGGCACTCGGCAACAGCTTGCCGGTGCGTGAGATCGATCAGTACGTGCCCGCGTCGTCCAAACCTGTTCGCGTGATCTCTCAGCGCGGGGCCAACGGCATTGACGGCGTGCTCTCGGGGGCGATTGGTGCGGCCGCCACCCACCCCGGCCCAGCACTGTGCCTGCTGGGGGACATCAGCTACCTGCACGACATCGGGGCTCTGTGGGCCGCACGTTCACTCAAAGGGCCGTTCGTGGTCGCTGTCTTGAACAATCAAGGTGGGCGTATCTTCGAGCAATTGCCGCTCCTGCGCAGCAACGCGGTGAATGAGCAGGTTGCCGCAGCGTGGCTCACGCCGCATCAGTTGGATTTAGGGGCGGGTGCCGCATTGTACGGCCTGCACTCGGTGCGTGTGAGCACGCTCGCGGATCTCAACACCGCTTTGAGCGACGCGTTGCGCGCCCCCCAAGTTACTGTGATGGATATACGCGTTGACCCCTCCAGTGCTCAGAAGATGCGAGATTCATTGCTCGCGAGTTGTGAGGCGGCCTTGAAGACTCTGCTTGCGTGACAACCATTGCGTTCCTCCATGGCTTCACCGGAAGCCCCCAGAGCTTCGATGCGGCTCGTTCATCCCTTCCCTTTGAATGCCGCGTCTGTTCCCCAGCCTTGTTGGGTCACGCGGGCGGCCCCGTATCCGGTGCGACATTTGATCAGGAAATGCAACGGCTGCGCGCGGTAATCAGGAGCGAGTGCCCCGAGCCGGCCGTGTTGATCGGTTATTCGCTGGGCGCACGCCTGGCATTGGGGATTGCGGCTGCGGATCCGCATGGGATTGCCGCGTTGGTGCTCATTAGTGTTAACCCAGGCCTTCAAAGTGCAGAGGAGCGCAAAGCGCGCGCCGCGAGCGATGAGGAGCACGCTGCTTTCCTGGAAGCGCACGGAACAGCAGCGTTCATCGAGCAGCGCTGGGCCAAACAGCCCCTGTTCGCCTCGCAACACCGCTTGTCTGCAAATTTGCTCACGGCACAGAATGAACAGCGTATGCGCCACGAGCCGCGCGGGCTTGCCA
>DATJEQ010000342.1:0-14737 GCA_035496495.1 Polyangiaceae bacterium | reverse complement strand
AGACCTTCCGCGGTCCTCGCGGCGGCATCATCATGTGCAAAGCCGAGCACCAGAAAGCGATCGATCGCGCCGTGTTCCCCGGGTTGCAGGGCGGCCCCCACAATCACACCACCGCCGGCATTGCCGTCGCTGCCAAGGAAGCGCTGCAGCCCTCATTCAAGGTGTACGCGAAGCAGATCATTGATAACGCCCGTGCGCTGGCTGAAGCTTTGAAGGGCAAAAGCTTCAACATCATCACCGGCGGCACGGACAATCACTTGGTGCTTTTGGATCTGACGCCCAAAGGCGTCTCCGGCAAGATCGCTGCGCAAGCGCTCGATAAAGCTGGCATCACCGCCAACTACAACTCGATCCCCTTCGATCCGCGTAAGCCGTTCGATCCGTCGGGTGTGCGCATGGGGACCGCGGCCGTTACCTCCCGCGGCATGGGCGTTGACGAAATGAAGAAGCTCGCCGGATTCATCGATCGCGTCGTCAGTGCACCCGAAGATGCGGGCGTGATCGCCAAGGTCGAAAGCGAAGTCCGCGAAGTGTGCAATTCCTTTCCGGCGCCGGGTATTCTCCAATAGGAATGCGCAAAGCCCTCACGCCGGCCCGCAAACAGCTCGCTTTGGGGCTATTTTTGCTAGCATTGGCGCTGTTCTGTTACGCGGTGTACCGCGTCATCGCTTCAGCGCGGATCTAGCGCGCGCGGTCCGACGCGAAAGGGCTCTTCGCGTAAAGCGCCGCGCGCGGGTCGAGGAACGCGGCGTTGTCTGGGGTTGGGATCTTCTGCGCGAGGATAAAAATGTGCATGGGGCGCACGAGGTCGACGCTCTGGATTTGAAAGCCGGCGTGGGCGATGAAAGCGGCGGCCAAGTGGGCGTCGAAGACGTGGTGGTGCATGCCGCGATTCTCGTAATTCTTCAGTGAACGCTCGCGGAACTTTTCGAAGGGCTTCGCTTCGGGGGCGCGCTCCAGATCGACCTGAGCGAGCCATTCCTCAAGGTGGGTCATGTCGGTTTCTGCAGTGCCCTGTTCCAGATCTGCGACCATGTGGCTGAGCTCGGTCGTCGCGCGGCGGTGATCGAAAGTACCGTCTTTGTGGGGGAGAACAAGGATCAGCGAGCCCCGGTCAACCAAAATGCGGCTGATTTCCGCCATCGCTTTGAAGGGATTGGCGACGTGTTCGAGCACATGTGAGGCGAGCACAAAGTCGTAGCTGCTGTCCGCGATGCCAGAGAGCTGTGTGACTTCGCGGATGTACTGCTTGCCCGCGGGCTTGCGCGGAGAAAATGCGTATGCGCCTTCGTCAACAATATCGCCGCGCCACAAGGTTTGGGCCGCGAAATTGCAGCAATCCAGACTGCTCAGCGGCTCGTACAGGGGGAGCAGATTGAATCGCTGAAATATGCGACTCGGTCCGCCGAGTTCGATGCCGCGGCGCTGGTTCACGGCTTCCAAGTAAGCGCGTTGCCAGGACGCCACGCCCAATTTGCTGAGCAACTTCGTGAGCACCTTTGTGAGCACCTTTGTGAGTACCGCGCAGAGCCTACTCGACTGGCCTCGATGTAGCCAGCAAGCACGCGGCACTTCAGGCGCAGCGGCCTTTGGGTTACACTGTGAGTCCTCTGAGCTATGAAACGGGTCGCCTTTTTTGCTCATTTCGACGCTCAGGATCGGATCAAGCCCCCTGTGCAGGCGTTGCTGCGCGGCCTCAAGCCGGGTTGTGCGCGGATCGTCTTCATCTCGACCTCGAAGCTGAGCGACGCAGAGCTCGCGAAATTGGATTCGCTGGTCGATCAAACGTTACTCAAAGACAACGTGGGCTTGGATTTCGGCATGTGGCAGCACGCATTGGCTCGGTGTGATCTCGCCGACGCAGATGAGCTCGTGTTGGTGAATTCCAGCGTGGTGGGCCCCGTGTTCCCGCTGCAGCCCATTCTGGACAAGATGAGCGCCGATCCTTGTGACTTCTGGGGCATGACCGACAACACCGAAATCGCCTGGCACCTGCAAAGCTACTTCTTGGTCTTCAAGCGTCGTGTGCTAGACGCAAAAGAATTCGCTGAATTTTGGCGAAGTATCGTCGCCGAGCAGCCCAAGAATCAGATCATTCAAAAGTACGAAGTGGGCCTGACGCGCTACCTGAAGGATCGCGGGTTCAACCCTGCTGCGTTCGCCGCCACCGCAAATATGCGCAGCGCCCTACAACGCTGGTGGATGCGCCTGACGAGCCGCGCCAACACCACCCTCTTTTCTCCGCTTGAGCTGTTGAATGCCGGCATGCCCTTCGTGAAAGTCGCCCTGTTGAAGGACAAGTCCCGTCGCGAATTGGCTCTCGCGACGGTGGAGGCCGCGCGCTCCGCGGGCCATGCCATTGATCTCCTAGAGCTGTAGAGGCGCCCAGCGGTTGTCTGGCGAAGCTGTGCTTATCCAGCGAAGCTGCGGAATTCTCTGGGCAATGCGGGCGCTTCAGGAAGCGGCACGGCGTGGCTCACGCCACTGCGGGAAGGGGGAGCAACGGTGTCGATGTCGCGTGGATCCGCCTTTTTCACTGCAGGAAATTCTTGTTGGGGCTTCGACGGAGTCGCTGGGGGCTTTTGGCTCATGACAACAACACCTCGCAATAACTGAGCTGCCGGCACGCAGCGATCTTGCGGGGAAATCACAAAAAACCTCGATCAGTTTCGCTGGGGATGAATTTCGCCAAGTTCGGTGAAACTTCGAGGCAAAATCCGAGAAAGATCGCCTGTCAGTGGATCGTCGGCTTTCACTTGTGAAAGGCGTAAACCACTGGTTTTCACAAATGAAATTAGTTGTGCAGGTGTTCAGCCATCACCGGCTCCAATGTCCGCCGCGGGCAAATGCAGCAGCGGCCGCAGGCGCGGATACGCTGCCGCGAATAACCAGGAGCCGATCAGCGCGCCGATCAATGCCGCGAGCGCGTAAATCTTTCCTTCCCCCAGGTTCACAACAATGGGGCCAGGGCACATCCCGGTGATCGACCAGCCCGCACCGAACAGCGCGCCTCCCAACAAATTGCCTGCATGGCTTGGTTTAGTTGGAATGTGCAGCGGCGCGCCGCTGGCGGTGACGGCCTTGCGCTTGAGCCACCACAGCCCCGGCGCGGTGGTGAGCACAGCGACGCCAATGATGCCGTACAACTGAAAGCTCTGAAAACGAAACATCGCTTGGATGTAGTTGTAATCTGCGGCGCCACTGCGGGAGAGCACCCAACCGAACAACACACCCAGAAAGCAGTGCCACAGCGCGCTCATGGCACAGATCCTGATTGGGCAAACACGCTGTAGATGAGGGCGGTGGTGAGAACGCCGGCGGCCATGAAGCTCAGCGTCGAGCGGATGCTGGCTTTCTCGAAATTCGACATGCCGAAAATCCCGTGTCCACTGGTGCAGCCGCCAGCCATGCGAGTGCCAACCCCAATGAACAGGCCGCCCACGAACATCCACGCGAGTTTGCCGCCGGGGCCAAAGCCAATGACGCGATCGAACACGCCCAGATCCCAGGTTGTAGTCCAGGGGTGCGCCCAAACCGCGGATAACACGCCCCCGCAGAAGAGCCCTAACAGGAACGGCAGTCGCCACCTTCGCCCGGTCAGCACCTCGGCGCGATTGAGATAGGGCGTTCTGAGCGCCAGCGAGCACAGATCTTCAAAGCCGGTTGAGATGCCCAGCCGGTGATTGCTGGTCCACAAGAGCAGTAACGTGATGAGACCAATGCTCAGGCCAGCGAGCGCCCAATGCAGCGGTGGCTCACCCGTCAAGATCAAAGGCATGGAGCTCCTTGAAAATCATAAATCGAACCCAATTGCAGCAGTTGCGTCAATTCATCCAGCGCGGTGCGGGTTTCGGTGAGCAGGTTTGGATCTGAGAGGTCGGCGAACGTCAACCTGTCCCGGTAGTGGCGCGTCACCCAAGCGGTGAGATCTTGATGCAGCGCATCGTCCAGAAAAACACGCCCATTGACCGCTTGCTTTTCCAGATCGCTCAATTCAACGCGCAAACGCAAGCACGCGGGACCTCCGCCGTTGTTCATAGAGGCATTGACGTCGAGGTACAGGATCTCGTTGATCGGTTCGACTTCTTCCATCGCACGACAAAGAAAATGGTGCGCTGCGGTTGAATCCTTAACCTCCATGGGGGCGGCCAACGTCATGGTGCCGTCGGGCTTAGTCAGCAATTGGGAGTTAAAGGGGTAGGTTCTCACCGCATCCGCCAGGGGCAGCTCAAGCCCATTGGCGTGTACAACGTGCAAGGACGGGCCGAGTCGTTCTTTGAGTTGTGTGATCACTCCTTCTGAGTCGACGAACGCTTGCTCGTGAAGCAAGAAGACGTTGTCGTTGCCCACCGCGAGCACATCGGTGTGGAACGCGCCTCCATCGATTCCAGCGGGAGATTGTTGCCACAAGAGAGGCACCGAGGCGCGAAGGTTGTGCGCGCGCGCACCAGCCGCACTGGCTTCGTAGCTTTGCCGGGCCGGGTAGCGTTGCGGAGCGGCCGCTTCGCCCCAACTCCTCCGGCCCCAAGCGAACAGCTCCACCGTGCCTGCTTCCGTGTGCAAGCGGCTGTGATTGGCGGCTCCCTCGTCGCCGAATTGCGCACCAGAGGGCAGCGGCTCGTGGACGACGAAATGCGACGGATCCTTGAACAGCGTGCGCAAGACGCGCAGCGTCGTGGGCGCTTCGATGGAGCGGTGGAACATCGAACTCAAGTTTGCGGGCGTGATGTGAAGCAAGCCGTCTTGGGTGTCGGCGCTGGGTGACACCGTTGCTGCGTTGGCTGTCCACATTGCCGAAGCGCTGCTGCACAAGCGCAAGAGCTGCTCGTCGGTGCTCGCGGCTTTTTGTAGTACTTGTGCGTCGTTGCCGGTGAATCCCAGCTGACGCAACGTGGTCACACTGGGGCGTTCGTGCGGCGGCAACACGGCTTGCCCAATGCCCAGCTTGGCAATGCGCTGCATTTTCGAAAGACCTTCAAGCGCAGCGGCGCGTGGGTTCGCGAAGAAGCCCTGGTGCTGCATGCTGGCCAAGTTGCCTTGGGCGAGCCCGGCATAGTTGTGGGTGGGGCCCACTAGGCCGTCGAAGTTGAATTCAGTCACAACGTTTGATCGGGGTGCGCCGTGCCTCGCGCCTGCTCCACCAGTTGGCGCAGCGCATCCGCGTTGAATCCAATCATGATATTTCCCATGAAATCGATCACGGGGATGGACGAGCCGGAGCGGTGCGCAGCGGCCAGTTTCTGTCGCATCTCCGCCTGCGCCGCTGCGCTTTCTTCAATGTCTTTCTTGGTCACCTCGACGCCCAAGCTCTGCAAGAAATCCTGGGCTTGGTGACAGGGCTTACACCAGCTCGCACCGTAGATCGTCGCATGTAATTTACCGCCCGGAGCCAAGGTGGGCTTGGCGGCGGCAGAGGCCAACGCAGCAGCGGTGGGCTTGAGCGCATCCAAACGTTCTTTGCGGCGACTCGCACCGACGTTGTCCCACTCGGCGCGCGAGGCAACGTGCACCGCATAGGATCCATTCGCAGCTTTTTGCCCCAAATTCGCGACGTACACCTGCTGCCCCGTGCCCGCCTCTTGCCCCATCACCACGACGCGCACTGGGTCTTTGTGATCGGCGGGAACTTCAGCGATCTGCTGCACCACATGAAAATCACCCTTCTCGTCGACCCAGGTGAGCATCAGGTTGGTGCTGGAATCGTTGAGAATGAGCGGCGGCAACCCGCCTGCAGTGACACCGGCTGCACCAGAAGCAGCTTGCTGTTTGGCATCGGTTGAAGAGGAATGCTTGCAACCGATCAACGACAGCGCGCACACGGCGAGCATCAGCGGGAGCAACTGACGCGGCGCGAGCGGGGGGAACGCGCTGAGGCTCACCATGTTTCGCTTCAATGTTCGGCCGGCCGCTGTTCGGCGCCAGTGGGCTGCGACAAAGCCTGCGTTCCGGACGGCTGGGCCACCTCAGAAGCGTGCGCTTCGGGTGCACCGCCGCGCAACGCTCCAGCAAAGTGACGCAC
The DNA here is from genome assembly GCA_035496495.1 of Polyangiaceae bacterium. Taxonomy (GTDB): domain Bacteria; phylum Myxococcota_A; class Polyangia; order Polyangiales; family Polyangiaceae; genus SZUA-265. The sequence continues at coordinate 8,718 of DATJEQ010000342.1, read as the reverse complement.
CGTCTCGAACAGGCCGATGAAAATGTAGAAGCTGAGCAACCACAAAAGCACGAACTGCGGCTCACTGAAGACCCACACCACCGCGCTAGAGCCGATCACGAACAAGACAAACAGCGCCGTCCCAGCGTTGAATGCCAGATCTTTGAACGAGCGGAACTTGATGGTGGAAACCATGAGCAAGCTCAACACCACCATGATCACGAAGATCCCCACCGTGTAGCGATCTTGACCCAGCGCGCCGCCCACCGCCTTGTTGGCCAAGAGCAGCGAGATCAAGATGCCCGCAGCCGGCGGAATGGGCAGGCCTACAATGTATTTGCCCGGTTTCACCGGCGTGCCGGATGAACTCGAATTGAGCACGTTGAAACGGGCCAAACGAATTGCGCCGCAGGCCATGAATAGGAAGGCGACGAAAATCCCCGGCAGCGGCTGCTTGTACAGCACCCACTTGTAAACCAAGATCGACGGCGCGACGCCGAATGACACGATATCGGAGAGCGAATCGAGCTGCAGGCCGAAAGCGCTCTGGGTGCGCGTCATGCGCGCAACGCGACCGTCCATCAGGTCGAAGAAGGTGGCAAACATCAGCAAGATCGCCGCGCGATAAAAATCGTCGACACTCGGGTTGTCGAGCGCAACGACGCGAATGGCGTTGAAGCCGCAGAAAATGCTGGCCAGCGTGATCATATTGGGCAGCACGAACAACGTGCGCTGCAGGTCCAACCGTTGGATCTGGCGCGAGTGCCGGCCTTTGCCTCGAGCCTTCATGCGCCTGCAGCGTAGCGAGCCTGCTCTGGCCAGTCCAGGAACGCACCGACGGTAAGAACTAATTTATATAAGTGTAGTGCTTTTAATAGGTTGAGGGTCCGCTCGTGCTCACCACGACAAATTGGCCCACAGTTGGCGAACAAACCTACGATTGTGCCCCAATGCTGTTTACCGCGAGGAGAAAGTTCAATGGTGCCTCACCTGCGATTTGCCTTGGGCTTGTACTGGCTTTTGGGTGTGGTTCGGGCTCGCGAGTAGAGAAGCAACTCGCCGATATTCGTGAGGAATTGATCCGCGTTCACAACGACCAAGACCGCCTGGAAGATCGGCTCGGCGCCCTGGAAAACCAGCAGCAAGCCGCGCAGGCACAGGCCCAAGCGGCGCGCCCACAGCCCGAGCGGGTCGAGCGCCCACCGCTGAAGATCGTGCACCTGACGCCTGACGGCGAGGGACCGGCGGGCGAAAGCGCGACTGCAGAGCCTGCCGCGGCGGCGGGCGGCGCGCCCGGGAACGGGTCGAACGATGTCCGCACCACGATCAAGGGCTCCGGTGATAATGTCTACAGCACGAACGGTGGAGCGAGTGCTCCGCCGCCCAAGGGAAAGAACAAGTGATGCACCTGCGCTGCGCCTGTATCGGTCTGCTGATCGCATCGTCCTTCACGGCGATCAGTGCCTTGGCGCAGAATAGCGGGGATACGGGTGCGGGTGCGCCTGCGCCTGCAGGCAACGCGCCAGCTGGCGACGATGCGAACAATGCTCCTGCCGGCAATACCATCAACGTCACGTTGCCCCCGCAGCAGACGACCGTTACGAACGCGCCTGCTTACGGCTATCCCCCGGCCGGGACTGATCTGGAGGCGCATCTGCCTTCCAGCTCGCATGCGCTGAGTGATATCAACAAAGGTGACAGCTTCGATCTGGGCAGCGGATCGGCGAACAGCGGGCCCGTTAAAGGCAACGATGATGCGCCCGGGGTGGGCTTGGGCCGCAAGGGCGCCCCGATGCCAGAAATCCACATGGTCAACAAGGGCGACACGTTGTGGGATTTGTGCGCGGCGTATTTTGGCAATCCGTGGATGTGGCCCACGCTCTGGAGTCAGAATCCGCAGCTGCAGAATCCTCATTGGATTTATCCCGGCGATCAGCTGCGTTTGCGAGCACCCGGTGAAATGCCGGTAACCGGCCCCGCACAGTCACTCGTTTTGGGCAGCGGTCAAACCTCATCGACGCGCAAGCCGATGGTGCCTCGCAGCACGGTGTTCTTGCGCAACATGGGCTATATTGACGACCCCGATCAAGATATTTGGGGCGAGATCGTGGGCGCCGAAGAGGAGCAGCAGCTGCTCACGGAAGGCAACAACATCTACATGATGATGCGCCCCGGCGTGGCGCTGCGGGTGGGTCAGCAGCTTTCCGTTTTCCGTACTTCGCGCAAGATCGAAAAAATTGAGGGCGCGCGCATGCCACCGGGGCAGATCGTTGCCTTCAAAGGCACGGTGAAGATCACGCGTTGGAACCCAACCACGCGCATGGCCACCGGTCAGTTGACGGAATCTTTGGACATCATGGAGCGCGGCGCGAAGATCGGCCAAGTGGGTCGTCGCTTCGACGTCGTGCCACCCAAGCCCAGCGCAGTGGACGTGCAGGCGCGCGTGCTCACTGGCATGTACCCGCACGAGATCATGGGTAAGGATCAAGTGGTGTTCATCGATCGCGGTAGCAATGATGGCCTGGTAGCAGGCAATCGTCTGGTGATCATCAGGAGGGGTGACACTTGGCGCAAGACGCTTCCGCGGCAGACGGAGATGGTGCGCACCACGATCCGGCTGGATGATCCTGATCACGCACCTTTGGAAGTGACGCCGCTGGGCGGCAAAGATGCGGATTTCCCCACCGAAATCGTGGGCGAGATACGGATTTTGCGCGCCCAGAAATGGAGCTCTTTGGCGCTCGTGGTCCAGTCCCAAGTGGAGATCGAGCCTGGAGACCGCGCCGTTTCGCGCAAGGGGCAATAGCCAACACGGCAGGCCTGGCCCGGCTTCGAGCAGCGGGTATAACAACGTTCTGCCTACCCCGCTGCCATGTCGGACCTCGCTACCATCACCTTTTATCTCGGGTTGGTCGCGTACTCGGCGGCGGCGACGTTGTTCTTCGCGCACCTTGCGCGTCGCGAGCAATCCACTCTGACGACCTGGGCGCCGCATCTGTTGGCGGCCGCGGTGACGCTGCATTTGGGGCATGTGCTGCTGACCAGCGTGCTCACGCACACCTGCCCCGTTGAGTCGCTGCAGTTCGCGTTGAGCCTTTCAGCGGTGATGGTGACAGCGAGCTACTTGATGCTGCGCCGGCGCTTGAGCATTGACGCGTTGGGCGTTGCCGTTGCGCCACTGGGGCTCACCTTCATGGTGGCCGCCCAGTTCGTTTCAGGCAGCGGTGCGGGCGTGGGTCTGCCTCGGGCGCTCTTGGCAATGCACATCACTGCCAATGTGATCGGTTTCGGGTTGTTCTTGTTGGCAGGTTTCGCGGGCAGCTTCTATTTGATCCTGGAGCGCCGGCTGAAAGCCAAACGGGTGGCGGCGCTGCACGCGCGGTTGCCTGCGCTCGACGCACTGGATCGCGCAGAGCACCGCTTGCTGCTCGCTGGCTTCCCCCTGCTCACTTTCGGCGCGGTGACCGGCGCGATGTTCGTTCATGAGCTGGGGCAGATGAGCGGTGCGGCTTGGGTGCGCGCGGTACTCGCTTACGCAACCTGGGCTCTGGTGGCCATGGTGTTGATCCTGCGCCGTGTTGCCGGTTGGCGCGGGCGGCGCTCGGCCTATGGAACTTTGGCGGGCGTTTTGTGCGTGTTGGTGGTGGTGCTGATCTACATCCTGCAAGCCGGAGTTGGAGTCTAAGCCGTCGTGATTGTCGTTGTTGGCTTGTCACACAAGACAGCTCCAATCGAAGTGCGTGAGCGCGTTGCGCTCGACGCCGACGGCGCCGCGCAGTTATTGCGTGCGTTGCTGGAGCAGCCGGCAATTGGAGAAGCGCTGGCCGTTTCCACGTGTAACCGCATGGAGCTGGTGCTCGCCCCGAGGGCCGGCGCGGGCGATCTCGGTGAAGTGGAACAGCAGGCGAAAGCGCTACTCAACGCGCGAGCTCCGGGGGTTGCAGCGCACCTGTATCAACACGCGGGTTCGGATGCGTTGCGTCACTTGTTTCGTGTAGCCGCTTCCTTGGATTCACTGGTGTTGGGCGAGCCACAAATCTTGGGACAGGTGAAGCAAGCATTCGAACTCGCGAAGAACTGCGGCACGGTAGGAGCGGTCCTCAATCGCGCCGTCACCCAAGCCATTCGCGTTTCGAAAAAGGTGCGCTCTGAGACTGCAATAGGGACGGGGCAGGTCTCGGTGCCCAGCGTCGCGTTGGATTTGGCCGAACAGATTTTCGGGGCGCTGCGTGGGAAAGAAGCGGTATTGATCGGATCGGGAGAAATGGGCGAAACAGTGGCCCGCCTGATCCATCAAGCCGGCGGGCAATTAGTGGTCGTGGGGCGCAATGCCGAACGAGTCGCCGAGTTGGCACAATCCTTGAGCGGCACGGCGCGCAACTTGGACGAACTCGATCAAACCCTGTTAACAGCGGATGTCGTGATCGCGGCAACCAGTGCACCGGGCTTTGTCGTCACCCATCAGGCCGTGCAGCAGGCGATGAAGAAGCGTCGGGGGCGCAGTTTGTTCTTCGTTGACCTCGCCGTCCCCCGCGACGTCGACCCCGGCATTGCGGAAATCGACAATGCGTACCTGTACAACGTCGATGATTTCTCCCAGATCGCCGCACAAGGAACGCTGTTGCGGCAGCGCGAGGCTCAAGCCGCGGACGCGTTGATCGAACGAGAAGTCGGGCGTTTTGAGCGCACTACCTCGGCCGAGCAGGTGACGCCCACGGTCGTCGCTTTACGCCGCAGCTTTCGCGCGGCACTGGAAGCGGAGTTGGAGCGCAGCCAGCGCGGCAAATTGAAGAATCTGAGCGCTGCGGATTTAGAAGCGCTGAACACCCTGTTCGACGCGGCCGTCAACAAGCTCTTGCACACGCCCACCCAGAAATTGCGCCAGCTTGCCTCGGAAGATCCGCCCGCGCCTGAGTTGGAAAACTACGTTGAGCTGCTCAGCGAGATGTTCGCGCTGGGCGACGAGAACAGCGGCGTGTCACTGCGCGGCTCGATCCCCCCCGCGCCCAGCAGCGCGCCCCAGCAGGCAAAACCAAGCCAGCCGAGTCAGGGCCAGCCGAGTCAGGGCCAGCCGAGTCAGGCGCTGCCGGAAATCGAAAGGCAACGAGGCAGTCGATGAGACGAACCATCACCCTGGCGACTCGTAAGAGCGCATTGGCATTGGCTCAGTCGCGGGCTTGGGGCTTGGAGCTCAAACAGCGCTGGCAGCTCGAAATTGAGGAACTGCTTATTACCACCACGGGCGATCGCATTGTCGATCGCGCGTTGAACGAGGTCGGCGGCAAGGGGCTATTCATCAAAGAAATCGAAGAGGCGCTGCTGGATCGGCGCGCTGACATTGCCGTGCATTCGCTTAAGGACGTACCCGCCGAGCTGGCGCCTTCGTTGACCTTGGGCTGCATCCCCAAGCGAGAGGATCCCCGCGATGTGATCGTCACCCGCAGCGGGTGTTCGTTCGAGCAATTGCCCGCCGGCAGCGTTGTGGGCACCTCGTCGTTGCGGCGCAAGGTGCAACTGCAGGCTGCGCGCCCCGAACTGCAATTCGTTCCGTTGCGCGGCAATGTCGATACCCGACTGCGGCGCTGTGAAGAAGGCGCGGTGGACGCGATTGTGCTCGCGTACGCAGGATTGCGTCGTTTGGGATTGGGCCATCGGGTGACGCAGGTCCTCGATCCCAGTGTCGTGTTGCCCTCAATTGGGCAGGGCGCATTGGCGATAGAATGCCGGGCCGATGATCAGCCTACGCTGGATCTGTTGGCCCCCTTACAAGATCAACAGACGGCCCTGTGCGTCAGTGCCGAGCGAGGGGTGATGCAGGCCGTGGAGGGTAGCTGCCAAGTTCCGGTTGCGGCGTACGCCGAGCGCACGGCAGAAGGCATGTCATTGCGGGGGTTTTTGGCGGAAATTGACGGCAGCCGTGTGCGCCAACAGCAGATCAGTACACCCTGGCCGACAAGCGAGCGCCAAGCCTACGAGTTGGGGCAAGCGCTGGGCCGGAAGCTGAAAGTTGCATAAGTTCCTTCGAGGTTTCAACGGCGCGGCCGACGGGTGTAGAGTCCCGCCCATGATCGCACTGCGCTCTTCTCGAAGGTCCTTCGTGCTGTCTACGACCGCTGGGTTGTTGACGGCGTTCTGCCTGGCGACAAGCACAGGCCTGGTCGCCTGTGGCGGCTCGCACGGCGAAGCCAAAACGGCAAAGGTGCAAGCCGGCAACATGCCCGCCGACGGCGAATGGACAGGCGTTTATTACAGCACTGTCTACGGTCACCTGCACTTGGTTAAAGAGGGCGACACGATCTCCGGAAAGTGGCGCACCACCAATGGCGACAAGTGGGGCGAGATGAGCGGCAAGGTGACGGGCGATCTGTTCCGTTACGAATGGCGCGAGCACATCATTGGCGTTGTGGGGCCCACCTCCACCACTTCAGGCCAAGGTTACTTCCGCTACGTGGTTCCCAAGGGAGACAACGTGGAGCACGAGATCCACGGCGAGTGGGGTTTGGGCATGAGCAACGCGGGGCAGAAGTGGGACGCCGTCAAACAGCGCAATCAACAGCCCGATCCGGATAGCGTGATGCCGGATGAAACGCAGGGCGCTTCAGTCGACGAGTGGGATGAAAAGCCCCACGCAAAAAAGAAGCCCAAGAGCGACGATGGCGACAATTCGTCGGGCAGCAATGAGTGGGAATGAGCCTCAGGAATTTGGGCGAATAGTGGAAGCTAGCAAGGGCATTCAGCTCAACGAGCCAAGCATTTTTGAACGCGGAGCAAAGGGTCGCAGCGGCGTGTCGCTGGGGCCGCTTGATGTGCCCGCGCTCGATAGCGCGCAACACTTGGGAGCGCTGCAGCGCAAAGCGCCTGCACTGTTCCCTGAGGTGAGTGAGCCAGAGGCGGTGCGCCATTTCGTGCGCCTGAGCCAATGGAATTACTGCATCGACACTCAGTTCTACCCGCTGGGCTCTTGCACCATGAAGTACAACCCCAAGCTGAACGAGTGGGCGGCGAGGCTCGATGGTTTTGCCGGGCTGCACCCATTGACGCCCGCCCATTTGTGTCAGGGCGCGCTGGCCTTGATGGCGTCATTGCAACAGATCCTGGCTGAGATCGCCGGGATGGATGCGGTGAACCTGCAGCCCGCAGCCGGCGCGCAAGGGGAATTGACCGGCCTGATGATGATGCGCGCGTTTCACACGCACCAAGGCCGCAGCCCCAAAAAGGTGTTCATTCCCGACAGCGCTCACGGAACGAACCCAGCGAGCTGCGCGCTCAACGGTTTTGAAACCGTGGCCTTTCCCGCGGAAAGCGGAATCGTAGATCCCGCCACTTTGGCCAGTGCGATTGCCGCGGCCGGCGACGACGTGGCGGGGTTGATGATGACCAACCCGAATACGCTCGGCTTGTACGAGCAAGCCATGCCGCAGCTGGCGCAGCTCGTGCACGAGAAGGGTGGCTTGGTCTACGGTGACGGCGCCAACATGAACGCGGTATTGGGTCGCGCGCGCCCGGGGGATGCCGGCGTGGACGTGATGCAGTACAATTTGCACAAGACGTTCACCACGCCGCACGGCGGCGGTGGCCCCGGCTCTGGGCCGGTGGCGTTCAAAGCCAAGCTGGAACCGTTCCAGCCCACGCCGGTGATCCGCAAGCAAGGCGATCAGTATATTCTTGAGGAAAATCGGCCGCTTAGCGTAGGTCGCGTGCGCTCGTTTTTCGGTAATTTCGGGATGATGGTGCGTGCGTACACGTACATTCGCGAATTGGGCCCCGAAGGGTTGCGCCGGGTTTCAGATCTGGCAGTGCTCAATGCCAATTACCTGGCAGCACGCCTGAAGAATGATTTCCGCTTAGCGTTCGAGCGTCCGATGCTGCACGAAGCGGTGTTCACGGACAAAGACATCGAAGCAGAAACGGGTGTTCGCACCTTGGACATCGCCAAGCGGCTGATCGACTACGGCTTCCACCCTCCCACCGTGTATTTCCCGCTCGTTGTGCGTGGCTCGTTGATGGTGGAGCCCACGGAAACGGAAACCAAGCAAACGCTGGACAGTTTCATTGACGCCATGCTCGCGATCAAACGCGAAGCCATCGAAACGCCGGACGTCGTAAAAAATGCACCGCATTTGACCCGTCTCGGTCGCCTCGACGAAGCCCGCGCCGCGCGCAAGCCGCGTCTGCGTTGGACACCCAACACCGAGAGCGACGCGAGCTAACTCTACGTGGGCTAGACCCGGTAGGTTTAGAGTCGTCGGGCGACGAACGAGAACATCCCGAGTTCGAGCAGCAGCTGTTGCTCGTGATGGGCTGCCATTTGGGCGGCTGCGGCGTCGGGGCAGAGCAGCGTCTCGGGAACTTGGGGAAGCGCTCGCTGCTCTCCAATGTGGCAGCTCATGTACGCACATGGCGAGTTGCCGCGGGGTACGTGTTGCCAGCGGCGCTTGAGCGACGATTCTTCTATTCGAAAGCCTTGCTCGGCACTGAACCAGTCGCACACGCGACGTTCGAAATGGCGCGACGACGAGATGGGGCAGCCCTGAAAGCTGTTCAACTGCTGTCGCTCTGCCGGATTTGCCAAATCTAGGGCGGCTTGAAAGGCACCTCTGAGTGCGCTGCGCACGGCTGGGTCGCTCTGCATAGAAGCTAGCTCTGCGCCGATGGTTGCGATCGGCAGGGGAGAGGCGAGAAACAGCGAGAGGTACTGAGCAAGCGGACGAGCCATGGCATGGCCACTCTGGCCAAGGA
>DATJEQ010000341.1:0-7741 GCA_035496495.1 Polyangiaceae bacterium | reverse complement strand
GTCCGGCAAGCCAGGATTTCCGCCATCGAGATTGCCACCGTCTTGACCTGCTGTGCACACAAGCCCTGCCCCGCCGTCGGGCAGATCGGCCTTGGGAATGCACAACCCCTGCGCCATGAGCGGCGTTGTGAGATCGGGGGGCAGGCCGAAGCAGCCAGCGGCACTGCTCAAGCAATCGCCATTGCAGTCACAACGCTGGACGCACACGCCCACGTCGCCCACGTCGTCGGTCGGGCTGAACAGTGCCAGACAGACTGGATCGCCTGTGTGTACTGAGTTCGGGTCAATGCCGCAGGCCGGAATGCCCAAACCGACGTTGCACCTGCCCGAGCAAGCGCCGTAGCCGCTGCCGAAATTGTCGCACACGCCGGAAGCACAATTGTTGGTCGCGGCCGTAGGATCGCACGCGGTGCCAATCGGATCGCCCGCAGGCTGCTGGGTCACGCACACGCCGTTCAACAGATCGCAGAAGCGACCCGTGGGGCATTGACTGTCGCTGCCGCACATGGGCTGGCACACCGCGGCGTTCAACAACTGCCAGCAAGTGACGTCTTCACGGGCTTGGCATTTCGGATTGTTCGGATCCGGAACGCCGGGCGTACAGCCTTCGAAGCAATAGGCCTCACCCGCGCTGGCGCCCGAGACGCACACGGAATTGGGGTATTTTCGGCAGATGCTTGAATCCGTAGAGCAAGCGACGGTGCAGTAACCGTGACTGGGCCCACCCCCCAGCCAGCCGCTGTCGTCCGCACGCAGGCAGATTTGCCCGTTGCCGCAGTCGGCATCGGCGTCGCAGGCTGCGCCGAATGGCGATGTCGTACCGGTGACTGGCGGAATGCCGCTGTCGCTACTCGCATCGCCATTGTGCGTTGGCTGGGTCAGCGGAGGGATCTCGCGGAAGCTACCCACGCAACCATCGGCCTTGCACTCTAGGTGGACGGAGATTTTGCAGTTGGTCAAGACATCTTCCAAGGGCGTATCCAACGTCCTCGTGTTCGCGTCACAGCCCACGTTCTTGTAGACGCAGCCGTCGGCGGTCGTGATCTCATTGCAGCCCGTGACGCTTCCACCGGCTGAGGCGTCGCTCCCGGAATCGCCGCTATGACTCACGCTCTTGCTGCTGCTGCAACCTGCAGCCCAACCCGCCACCAACAGAGCAAGCCCGAACCCCACTACGCCGCGCACACTGATCATGCTTCCTCCAAGCTCAAGCTAAAGACCCCACGCGGGGCGACTTATCCGGCCACGCTACCACAATCTTCGCCCTATGCCGCCCTTTTGTGCTGTCTGTTCAACCCCTCTTCTTCGCTGGCAGTTTTGGCACTATTGAGCCGTCAAGATGAATACAGCAAACCTGGACGTCACCGGCATTGGCAACGCGATTGTCGACGTTTTGACGGAAGCGAACGACGAATTTCTTCAGCGCAGCAATCTGGAAAAGGGTGCCATGACCCTGATCGACAGCGAACGCGCGCTGCAGCTGCACAGCAAAATGCAAAACTCCGTGGAACGCTCGGGAGGCTCCGCAGGGAACACCATCGCGGGGTTGGCGTCGTTGGGCGGAAGCGGCGCCTACATCGGCAAGGTCAAAGATGACGAGTTGGGTAAGGTGTTCGCGCAAGATCTGAAGGAGGCGGGCATTGTGTTTGAAACGCCCGCGTCGCGCAACGCGGCCTCCACGGGGCGCTGTTTGATCTTTGTGACGCCGGACGCGCAACGAACTCTGTGCACGTACCTCGGTGCCGCCGTCGAATTGGGGCCTGCGGATGTCGACCCTTCGATCATTGCGCGCAGCCAAGTGACATACTTGGAGGGTTACCTGTTCGATCCGCCTCATGCGCGTGAAGCGTTCGTGAGAGCCGCCCAGATCGCGCATGACGCACAGCGCAAGGTCGCCTTGAGCCTATCAGACTCATTTTGCGTCGCCCGCTATCGCCAGGCGTTTCAAGAGTTGGTGGCCGATCACATCGATCTGCTGTTCGCCAATGAGACTGAAATCCTGTCACTCTATGAAACCAATGATTTCGATCAAGCGGCGCGCACCGTGCGCGGCAAGTGTGAGCTGGCGGTCTTGACCCGCAGCGCGAAGGGTTCGGTGGTGCTCAAGGGCCACGAGACGTTCGAAGTGGGCGCAGAAAAGGTGGCCCACGTGGTCGACACTACGGGTGCGGGCGATCTTTATGCTTCAGGGTTCTTGTGGGGTTACACGCGGGGCCTGGCCCCGGCGCGTTGCGCGAAGGCCGGCGCCGTCGCCGCCGCAGAGGTGATCAGTCACTTCGGCGCGCGACCGGAAACCGATCTGAAAGCGCTGATGTCGGCCAATCTCGGCTGAGCGCTACTTCTTTTTGCGCGCTGTTTCTTTGCGCGGCCGGGGCGGAGCCTTACTCGCCTTGGCGGACTTCTTGGGCGCAGTCGGCGCTTTGCCGGTAGCGGGTGCCTTGCCCGCCTTCTTCGCCACTTTGGCTGCCTTCACCGAAGGCGCGCTCTCCGTCGCCGTGGGGGCCTTGCTTGCCTTTGCGACTTTGCCCGCGGCGCGCCCGGATCGGCGGCCTTTCTTCTTCTGCACAGGGCCGCGTTCGCGTCGCTGCTCCAGCAGCTCTTGCGCGCGCTCCAAAGTCAGACTTTCCAGGTCGTCGCCTTTGCGCAACGAGGCGTTCGTCTCGGTGTCGGTCACGTAAAGACCGAAACGGCCCTCGCGCACTGTGATCGGCTTGCCGCTGCTGGGATCGACGCCCAGTTGCTTGAGTGGTTCACGGCTGGCCGCTCGGCGACCACGTTGTTTCGGTTGAGCCAACAGCTCCAGCGCCGCGGTCAGCGTCAGCGTGAACAGCTGCTCTTCGCTCTCTAAGCTGCGGCTGTCGCCGTTCTTGCTGATGTACGGCCCATAGCGTCCCAAAAGCGCAGTGATATCCTGACCGTCTGACGGATCTTTTCCGACCACGCGCGGCAGGCTCAGCAATTTTAGCGCGTCATCTAGCGTGAGCGCCTCGGGGGTCATTGTTTTGAGCAAGGAACAGGTCTTGGGCTTCTCTTTGCCGTCAGCCTCGCCCAACTGTACGTAAGCGCCGAACCGTCCTGCCCTCACATAGACAGACTGACCCGTAGCCGGATCTTTGCCGAGTTCGCGCGGGCCGCTGGGCGCATTGAGCAATTCACTCGCCTTATCGACAGTGAGCTCGTCGGGCGCGATTTCATCGGGCAAACGAGCGGTTTCTTCCCCGCGCTGCAGGTAGGGGCCAAAGCGGCCCACGCGCACGATGATCTCGCGGCCTTCACTGTCCTTGCCAAGGGGCAATGAGTTGATCGCACGGGCATCGATTTCCCCCAGGCGATTGGAGACCAATTTCTTGAGTCCCAAACTCAACCCGTCGCCCTCTGCACTTTTCGCGCCCTCACCCTGCCCGAAATAGAATTGCTTCAACCACGGTACCAGCTCCGTCTTGCCGCTGGCGATCGCATCCAGCTCATCTTCCATCCGGGCGGTGAAAGCAAAATCCACCAGATCCCCGAAATGCTGGCGCAGGAGGTTGATCACTGCGAAGGCTTTGAAAGCCGGAACCAACGCACTGCCCTTCTTCCACACATACCCGCGCTGCACGATGGTGGAGATGATCGACGCGTAAGTCGAAGGGCGCCCCACGCCGAGCTCTTCCAAACGGCGCACCAGCGATGCTTCCGTGAAGCGCGCCGGCGGTTGAGTTTCGTGTTCTTTCGCGGTGAAGGCTTTGCCCGCAAGCGGTTCGCCCTCGCTCACCGGCGGCACTGGGCGTTCGCGTTGCTCCAATTCGCTCTCGGGGTCGTCACTGCCCTCGACGTACGCCCGTAAGAAGCCAGGGAACGTCACCGTATAGCCGGTCGCGGAGAACTCGCAGCGCTGCGAGCCGGCAAGCACATCCAATGAAACCTTCACCGTCTCGCCGCGTGAATCTTCCATCTGCGAGGCGATTGCGCGCTTCCAGATCAATTCGTACAGCTTGCCTTCATCGACGCCCACTTGCGCCGCGACTTCTTTGGGCGACTCAAAGCGGTCGCCCGCGGGGCGAATGGCTTCGTGCGCTTCCTGCGCGTTCTTCACCTTGTTCTTGTAGGTGCGCGGCGCCGCAGGCAGGTATTCTTGGCCGTACAGCTCAGCGATCAGGGCGCGTGCCGCTTTAACCGCCGTGTCGCTGAGCGTGGTGCTGTCGGTGCGCATGTAGGTGATGTGCCCGGATTCGTACAAGCTCTGTGCGGCCCGCATCGTGCGCGCGGCGGAGAAGCGCAATTTGCGCGCTGCCTCTTGCTGCAAGGTCGAGGTCATGAACGGCGCTGCGGGGCTGCGACGATTGGGCTTGCGTTCAACACGCGCGATCTTAGCGTCGCAGACTTGGCCCAGCTGATCGGCCAGCGCCTTGCCTTCTTCGGCGCCCAGCAAGCGCGAACCTTTGGCCAGCTGCCCTTGGTCGTCGAAATCCTTGCCGGTCGCGATGCGCTCGCCGTTCAATCCGACCAGGTTGGCACGCAGCGCAGCGCCGCTCGACGTTTCAAATTCGCCTTCGATATCGCTGTAGCGCGCTGCAACGAAGCGCATGCGCTCGGCTTCGCGTTCAACGATGATGCGAGTCGCCACACTCTGCACGCGACCCGCGGAGAGCTTCGGCATCACCTTCTTCCACAGCACGGGGGAGACTTCGTACCCGTACAGGCGATCTAAGATGCGGCGACCTTCTTGGGCGTCCACCAGCCGCTGATCGATCTCACGTGGCTCGCGGATGGCATTCAAGATCGCCTGCTTGGTGATCTCGTGAAAGGCCATGCGTTTGACCGGGATCTTGGGCTTGAGCACTTCCAGCAAATGCCAAGCGATGCTCTCCCCTTCGCGATCCTCGTCAGTGGCCAGATACAATTCGTCGGCACGACCGAGCATTTCCTTCAGTCGGCGAATGTGATCCTTCTTTTCAGAATCCACGACGTACAGCGGATTGAAGTCGTGATCGACGTCGACTCCCAGCCGTGCCCAGGCCTTGTCTTTATAGGCTTCGGGGATGTCGCCCGCGTTGCGCGGCAGGTCGCGAATGTGACCAATCGAGGATTCGACCATGAAGGTCGGGCCTAAGAACCCTGAGATCGTCTTCGCTTTGGCCGGCGATTCGACGATGACGAGCGATTTGGTAGCCACGAAATTACAGTGCCCTGGGAATTGAGCGGCTTCGGTTACAACCCCACCTCACCCCTGTCAATGCGCCGACGATCCGAGGTGTTGGGCTCCGGGCGCACCGCGCCGCAGAATTCCCGCGAAAAACCGTTGCTCATCAGCCCCGATAAAGATCGCAATTTCCACCAGCCGGCCGAGCCTCACTGGCTGGCATCGGCGCGCGCTACAGCAGACTGAGATCCAGATCGGGCTCCAGCGAGACCAACAGCGCAAGGTGCTCTTCGCCCTTGGTGACTTCACCGTCCGCCAAACGCCGTACGCGCAAACTGCCGTCGTTGTTCAGGCCGCCCCCCACCGCCACGCGAATCGCGAAATGCGTCGCGCCTGGTCGCGGGCGCCGCGAGGAATCAGGGGCTGTTTCTACCGCCGAAGCTTGAGAACCGGGCGGGGGCTCGCTCGGCGCGCGCAACGACTCCGCGGCGGTGAGGCCCGTCAGCGTACGCTCGGCCGCAGAAGTGGTGGATTTCGCCACAGGCGCTAGCGAAGAAGCAAGGTTGAGCTTACCGCGCAGATCGGCCGCAGCGCGTGCAAGGTGGAGCGAACGTCGGTCATTTTCTTCGTGCGCGGCTGTTTCCGCAGCGCGACTGAGCCAGCGAATTGCGCCGCGCTGATCGCCTTGCGACCATAAGGTATTCGCGGTCTCAAGCGCCCAGCGCACATCGTCTGAGTCACTCGCGTCCGCGTTTGGGAAAGATACGTTTGCGTCAGTCATAGAAGACCCCCTCCCTGCGCTGCATCTAGCACCGCCTCGCTTCGAAAGTAAACACGCGCCAATAGCCCACTCCAACCGGCCGTGGTATCCGACCCACAGTGGACACCCCATCACTCGCCACACCGGGAGAGCCACACATTTGGCGGGCCACAGTGATCGCGCTCTACAACTTCGAGCCCGGCCGAATTGGTACCAGCTGCGAAGTCATCGCGCAGACGGCCTTCGACGCCTGGCGCAAAGCCGAACCGCGTTTGGGTGTGGCACGCGAGCACATCGCGCTCGAAATGCTCGGTCCCGCGCGCATCACTCAAAGCACCGCCGCGGCCGCCGCGGCCGCCTCGGCCTCGCCGCCTAAACGACACACCAAGAACAAGAAGCGCAAAGTTCCCCGCTGATGAGTTGTGGGCCGACTCGGACTTGAACCGAGGACCAACGGATTAAAAATCCGCTGCTCTGACCAACTGAGCTATCGGCCCTGACTTCCGCTAGCGCGAAACGCGGCGAGCCGTACCACGGGCGTTGCGCGGGCTGCAAGAGTTGTCACTTGGCGTGCGATTGCAGCTGCGCGAGCAGCGGGCCCAGGTCTTTGGACAGCTGCGCCTCGGCCTGCTCGCCCAGCGCGGCACCAGCGCTGAACAGCGCGAAGCTGACGTATTCTCCCAACATCTGCTTCAAGGTGCTCTCGGCCTCGCTTTCGCGCGCGACCAAGCCGGTGTTCTCCACCACCCGATCCACGGTGAGTGCCCCCTTTTCGTCGGGGCCGGCACCGCGCAGCAGAATGTCGTAAACGCCAGCGCCCGCCGCGAACGACGCCAAGTTGCTGCGCAGCATCTCGCCCTTGCCCTGATCGTCGACGGTGCGGTGGATGATTCGCAACGCTTCGTTGCTCACCTGGGCAATCGCGGGCAACCCTCCAGAAATACGCGGAGGATTCAGCGCGATGTGCTTGGATTGCAGCAGCGTGTACACGTCCTTGGTGGTGGAGAATTCTCCCCTCCCAGTCGCGCGCCCCAATTCTTCCACTGACCGGCTGCCGTCGATCTTTTCATAGGTGACCTGAGTATCTTCCGGCAATTCGGCGCTATTGGTCGTGCGCTGCGGCACGAAGTCACTGGAAGGGATCTTTTCGCGAAAGTACCGCACTTCGTCCATGCGCGTCACCGCATCCATCAGCAGCGCATTCGCGCTGGCGACGTGGCGCCACACTAGCCGCTCATCGTTGAAGCCGTTGAGAAAGAAGAAGGTGCCGTCGCCAATGGTCAGGGTCGAAAACACGACTTCTTCGGTTTGTCGCCGCAACCCGTCGTAGACCTGCTCTTGTTTGAGCAGTCCCATGTCCACCGCGCGCTTACCAAAGCGATCGCCCTTGTCCGTTGCGCCAGCGATCTGAGCCAATTGTTCCTCAGTCAGCACTCCGTACCGATAGAGTACCCTGCCCAATTTCTCGTCGGCTTGGTCCGTTTGCACACCGAGGACCCGCCCCTGCTCAAAGAAGATGCTCCGCGTGACGTCGTCACTCAGCACAACGAGCTCGCCGCGCCAGCTCGATTGCCCCAGCAAGGCAAAAATATCGCACATCGATCCCGGGGCGGTGATCTCTCCTGAAAGCAACACAATCGCGCCGTCTTCATCGTCGCGCCGACCGTCTTCCCCCGTGTAGCGCATGAACACGACGTGGCCGGGCGCGGGTAACATCCGGTACGCCCCGACTCGGGCGCGCAGCCTTTGGCTTGCGACTGGACCGATCGCGTGCGCTTCGCCGCGATCATTGATCCGCACCAGCTCATCGCGCGCCTCCTTCATGTCGCTAGAATAGCAGCCCCCGACAAAGCGGGCAG